>ONQU01000014.1 GCA_900320035.1 uncultured Rhodospirillaceae bacterium
GGCTGTTGTTTGGTTGTTAAGGCGAAGGTTGCTTTTGAGCAAGGAAAGCGCAAGCGACCGAGGCGAAAAAAGTGCAACCGAGTGCCCGAAGCGCCGGAAATAAAGCGAGTGTTTTGCAAACTAGTTTTGATTTATACTTCGTATAATTTCGCTTATGTCAACATCTAAATAATCTGCTATTAAAAGTGCTGTATATAACGAAGGATGTTGCGCTAAATTTTCAATATATAATATAGAACTTTTGCTCATACCTGTATCTTTGGCAAGTTTATATTGACTAATTCCCCTTTTGATGCGTTCTTCTCGAAGAATCGCAACAATTTTATTACTTATTTCCTGTGCTTCTCTTTTATTCATAGTTTCAATATAAAGCACTTGACAATTTATAAGTAGTTCTGTTTAATGAACTATTATTAAATTAGAGATAATGAGGTCAAAATGAAAAAAATTATATTCTATTATTTGTTATTAATAGTGCTTTCTAGCTGCGCTAGTATTGTTTCCGATTCAACGCAAAAAATTGCTATAAATACATACCCTGACAAGGCCAAAATATCAATTACTAACTCAAATGGAATTGTCGTACAACAGGTAACAACACCGAGTGTTGTAATTCTTTCTAAATCGGATGGCTATTTTAGTGGTGAAACATATCATATAACGGTTGAAAAAGATGGATTTGTATCTCAAACAAAGTTAATTGAAAGTAGTGCCAATGGTTGGTATATGTTTGGCAATCTTTTGTTTGGAGGTTTGATTGGTTGGTTAATTGTGGATCCAATGACTGGGGCAATGTATAAGTTGGAGCCAAACGAATTTAACGTTAAACTGGAAAAGGATATTATATAATGAGAAAATATTTGGTAATAATACTTTGTTTATATCTTTGCTCTTGTGTTGTTAAGTTAGATGGTAATGATTCCGTGAGTCATTTTCCTATTCCCCAAAAAAAGAAAAGTATTACTTTAATCTTTAATAACCCACCTTCTGTTGAACATGCTTATGAAACAATGAAAAAAAGATATGCAGAACATTTTGTAAAAAGTAATTTATTTTCAGAAGTGTTATTAGATAAAACAAATAAAACAGATTACACTTTATATATTACAGATAGAAACACTAATTACATGCCTGTTCATTGCACTCTTACTTCGATAATTTCCGGTTTTACTTTTACAATTATTCCTGGAGTTTGTAATTGTGAAAATATAAGACAAATAGATTTGAAATTAATTGATAATAAGACACAAAAAGTACAGAATAATTATCACCTTGAAGGAATGTGGATGAGTCTTGGAGTATTAGTTATCCTAGCTATGCCATTTACAGATAATGTTTTCAATGCAGAAGATAGAACAAGTGATAACGTTGTCTTAAGAACATATTATATGATGGAAGCTTTTGAATAATGGATAATTATGAAACTCCACCGGCGTAAGCCGGTGGAGTTTCATTGTCATGCCTCCGAGCGTTAGCGAGGTCAAGGCATCTTCTGCTTAAAAAATAATTCACAGATTCCTTGACGATTACTGATGCAATCGAGGGATTATCTAAAAAAGTGCAACCGAGAAATGATGTTTATAAAAGAAATTGAGCCTACAAAACGTAAGCCCAATTTTAAATCGTTTACAATTACAAATATATCAACGTGTATCAAGTAGCATAACAATATCGGTTTTCATCTTAATAAACATTAGCGATAAGCGCCGATTATTGTAGCTACCATATATATTATCTACCGCAAGGAGATACGGCTTCAATGAGAGAAATACCGAAGAAATATTCATTTTCACAAACTTTTCCGCTACCATCATGGCCACGAACACCCATACAAGCCGTTAAAGAATTTAATGCGATAACGCTTGCAACAATCAATAACAATTTTTTCATATTATATTCCTTTCTTTAGTACAATCCAAGGAGCATACTCCAAGTTTCATAAACAGCGTAACGATTGCCTAAATAAAAATCAAGAATTTTTCCCTTTTATCAAATAAAAATAAATATAATATGTTAAATACTAGGATTCTCGTCCGATTTAGTTGTGTATAAAATGAGGTAATTTGCTATTTTTTATGGTAAATATACAGTCTGGTTAAAGACATTGGCGAGGAAAAACAGACTTACAAAGCAGATTATCATCGCTAAAATCGGCGCAGTTACCCAACCGGTGATGATTTTACCGATTGTACGCCAATCAATATTGCGTCCGCCCTTAGCTAAACCGATACCGATAATAGCCCCGATAACCGCTTGGGTGCTGGAAACCGGTACCAATGGCAGTGTTGGCAAATGATTTTGCGCAAGCCAATCATGCAAGATAACCGATGAAAACAGCAACAGTACAATGGCTTGCGATAAAACTACAATCAGTGCCAAAACCGGTGACATCCGCATCAGGTTATTACCCAAACGGCTGATAACCTTTTTGGAATATGTCATAATACCGACAGCCACGGCAATTGCCCCCATAAAAAAGAGAACTTGAATGGCACTTAAAGTGTAAAAAGAGCCTAATTGGAGAGATTTGAACGGGTTAGATGACACAAAAACGCCCACCACATTTGCAATATTATTAGCCCCTAAAGCATAAGCACCGATTGCCGCTGAAACAATCAACCCGCAACGGGTTAATTGGTCGAGCCGCAAAAGATGCATGCCACAACATTTAATCAGTTTTTTAAAAGTGAAATATAAAATAACAGCGACAATACCGGATAACAATGGGCAGAGCGTCCAAGTGGCAAAAATCTGCGCCAGAGTTTCATAGTTGGTTTGTTTGCCCGCATAAAAGTTCCAACCGATAATGGCTCCGACAATAGCCTGTGAAGTGGAAACCGTAATTCCCATGCGTAAGATAAAATAAACCGACAAAGCGGCTGATAGCGCCACCATAAACGCTCCCGCCAAAGCATTAACCGCCCCCAAATTTTCTAATGTTTCGCTGGTGCCGGAGCCGCTGAAAACAGCCCCCAAGACAACAAATATTGCCGCAATGAGAGCAATGGTGCGAAAACGGACCATTTTTGAGCCGACGGCGGTACCAAAAATATTGGCGGCATCATTAGCCCCCAGAGACCACCCCAAAAACAAACCACTGCTTAGGAAAAATAAGTAACTTAATTCCATCAGATATCTCGCTTAATGGTGAAAATTAAAATAGCATCCACGCAATCTTCGGCTTTATCAGCAACATCGGCAACTTCACCAATGAGGCTACTGAGTTGAATTTTGTGCGCCAATTCCATATCTGAATCAAAGACATCTTGTTTGAGAGCCGCCCACGTTTTATCACTTTCATGCTCGGAAAAATAAACTTTGCGCGAATAATCTCGTACGGTGGCGAAATCACGGAAAAATGCCCGTGAGCAGATAACCATATTTTCGGCACATTCGCAAACCTGATTAACCAAAAGGCGAAATTTTGCTTGATATTTTTCCGGAATTTCCGGCTGTTCAATATAAAATTTATGCGCCACTTCATCAAATTCATTGATAACTTTATCGATATTTTCTACCAAGAGTAAAACATCAGCGCGTAAATCCGGAATGAGGTTATGAATGTAAAGACGACTTTCAATTTCACGTCGCAAATCATCGGCTTTAGATTCAATATTTTTAATTTTTTTACTGGCGCGACGATAATTTGCACTGCGTTTTTCTTTAAGATATATCTCAAAAGCTTCCTTAAAATAAAGTGAACATTCCAGCACTTTATCATGCATTTCATCAATTTTTTGCTCTAATTCACGTGTTCCCGAAAACATTGAAGATTTTATACCAAACATTTAAATTCTCCTTCAATTTTATTAAATAAGACCAACCAAAGCACGATGCAAATCCTCGGCAATATCAAGTTTGTAAAAAGCTTGATTCGTAACATTTTGCGGGAAATATTCGGCAATATCCAATGCAAAAATGGACGATTGATGATTCAAAAAGTCGCGGCCCAAATTTATTGTTTCAGCATTGGCAATTAAATATTCTCGGTACGCACTGATAGATTTGATGGCATCGCTCATAAAATTGTTATGTTTATTAAAAACTTCGGTAAATACAAATATGGTAACAACAGTCAATAAAATCAGAGCACTCGGTGTTCCACCGGCATATAGACTGCAACAAACCCAAACCGCAAAAATAGCAACCAATGTTAGAATTTTTACCGGAATATTGACGTACCAACGCTTAAATTTGTGACGTAGTATCCATATATAAAAAGCATAAAGCGATGAGCACAAGAGTAAAACAATAAACGTTTGCATAAAATTCAAATTTAAGAAAGCAATGAAAAATTCGGTTAATAAGAGCATTGCTACACTGAAGATAATGTAAACGATATTATGCAGCAAATTTATTTTACGCATTTGTTGCAGATTATACTTTTTGAAGATGTGGCAAATTTTTTTCAGAATTTTACTGCCATTGGTGTTAATTTCCATATTGTTGTTTTTTTTCGAAAAAAGACATTTTATTGCCTTTTTTTCCGCTTTATTTAGGTTTTTATTATTTACATGTTGGCGTGTCAAGAAAAGACGTCCGTTTTCATCGGTAATATCGATAACTTGTTTACGATATAAATCTAAAACTTGCGACGTAAAGGCAATATAATCATATTTACCCACCAAAATCTGCCGAATTAGTGCTGCATTATAAAACGGCTTATATTTTGATGTCTTCTTTTCATGCTTTAAATGCATAAATGACAGCAAATATGCCGCAAGAACAGCCAGAAAACCAAGTATAGCATAAACAACAGCTCCCCAATTAAACATAAAATTATTAAAACTGCTGTTAAAATTCGGTAGAAAAGCCGAGCGATCGGCAATGGCAACAATATTCATATTTTCGCCATTAAGCAACGGTGTGAAATTTGATATGGCGACAACATTCGGAGCCATCGGAATGATATTGGAACGGCGGTTGGTATATTGTCCTTTTCGCCCGATAATGCTTTGTAAGTTTTTAAAAGTTTGACCGGTTGGTAGCGTAACGATTGCATTTGCCGAGGTGATAAAGGCATTTAACGGTTGTCCGATTAAATTCCAGTTCATCACCATATTATCATAACTCGGCTGTAAATGGTGATTAACCAAATAATTAAACGTATAGGTGTAGACGCCGGATTCTAAAGTTTGTTTATATTTCGGTTTAATCACGATATTGTTTCCTACCTCTTCAATGGTATATGGAACAGATTGATTATTTACCAAAACCTCACCCAAAATCATTTCAATGCGTTGTGCACGCCCTTTATCATCATATGCATATTTAGAAAAAATTCGTTGTAAAGGCTTTAAAAATTTTCTGCCGTCAGCAACCACAATGATGGTCTCTTCAACTTTGAGATAACCGTTGGCTTGGATATCGATATAACTTAAAAAGTAAGGAATATGCCCGAGTGCCGGTGCCAACATACGCCGCCCACTCGGAAGTGAAAAAGCAACCGTTTCAATATTAGATTCATCAGCATATTCATCTTCAACGCGAGGTCGCCGCGGCGTGTTAACGGTGAAAAAACGGGTTGCTGTTTGGGCGGCTTCTTGTTCGTCTATATTTTCAGCAGCTGATCCTCCATTTTCTATGTCTTCTTTTTCACGCACAAAACGTAGGGCTTCTTCATACATTTTTTGAAACAGAGGTTTTTTTTGTTCTTCCTGCGCTTTATAGTATTCCGGCGTATGAACAATATTTATGGAACTTGGTGTTGTATAATCATCATCAGGATCTTCCTTTGTAACGGCAGCATGTTCAATACGTTCCTTGAAAAAATTGCGCACGGCTTCTTGGTCATTCGGATCCGGTAAATCAGGAGCGACCGCTTCGGCTGGATTTTTCCCTTTCGGCTGATAGTGATTAACGTCAACAATCGAGAATACTTCCGCGCTTGAAGCAGAAATATTAAAAAGAAAACCACAGAAAATGAGTAAAAAAACTTTTTTCATTTGAAGTCCTTATTATTTATGTGTACATTAATATGTATATAATGTTAACGCTCAAAGATTAAAAAATAGATAAAGGAGATTGAGTTATGGATAATAAAGTTGCAGCGGTGATTTTGGGAGCAGGCAAAGGCACCCGTATGAAATCCGATAAGCCGAAAGTTTTAATGCCGGTTTGCGGCAAGCCGATGATTAAGCACATTATTGAAACCTTAGAAACGATTCCGGTTGATGAAATTGTGACGGTTATTTCACCGGAAGGAGATGCGGTCGCACAAATGGTTTCTCCTTACAAGACTTGCGTGCAAGAAGCCCAACTCGGCACCGGTCATGCGGTGAATTGTGCACGTTATTTATTAAAAGATTTTACCGGCCCGATTTTGGTTGTTTTCGGCGACACCCCGCTTATTACCAAGCAAACTTTTGAACGTTCAATTGCCAAAGTAAAAGAAGGATATGCGGTTGTTGTTTTAGGATTTAGGCCTCAAGATGCCGGTCGCTACGGTCGTTTGGTGATGAATGGCGATAAATTGGAGCGTATTGTTGAATTTAAAGATGCGACCGATGCCGAAAAAGCTATTGATTTTTGTAACTCCGGTTTTATGGCTTTTGACGGCAAATATTTGTTCGAAATTTTGGCGCGTATCGGCAATCAAAATGCCGCCGGCGAGTTTTATCTGACCGATGCCGTGGAAGTTGCTCAACAAATGGGGCTGAAATGTACCGCTTTTGAAGGTGCACCGCAAGAGGTAGCCAGTGCCAATACCTTAGAAGAATTAGCGCAGTTGGAAGAATTTGCTTTAGCGAGAAAATAAATGGCCCGTTTTTTTCATTTGTTATATTACTATTTACTGGGTTTTTTGGTCTTCTTTGTGGCCTATATGGTGGTTATGCTGGTTGTTTCACCGCGACAAGATTTACAAAAACGCGGTTTTATTCCCTGCACTGAAGAATTTGTTCTTAGTGTAGCGGATTGTACACGAGGAGAAATGATTTGTCCGCTCAAATACTTATGGCATGATACAACTTGTAATGCGACAGTTATTTTGGACGGTTTTGGCGCATGGGTGCGTGGCAAACAGCCAACGCCGTGGGCAAATTATCTTTTTGTGCCAGAGTTATCGGAACAATCTGCCAGAGAAGATTATAACGGTGATATTGCCGCAGATATGCAAGATTTAGAAGCACAAAGTCAATTTATTGAGCGTAAAAATCGCGAATTAGATGAAGCTAAAAAACGTGGTCTGGATTTGCGCGACGATGTACTGTTATCATCGTCGGAAGATATATTGTCTAATGAAACCACAGCAGAAGATGTGGCACCGATAATTGAAGAAGAAAATAAAGGTGATATATCAGATGAAGCCTTTATGGAAGAAATTGAAGTTAATAAGGAGCCTCAAAAAAATGAATAAAGATATGCTAGCATGGGATTTAAGCGATTTGTATCAATCAATTCAAGATCCGCAAATTGTGGTTGATTTAGAAGCATGTCGCGCTATGGCGCTTGATTTTGCCGATCGCTATAAGGGAAAATTGGCGCAATTGTCAGCCGATGAGTTTTTAAAAGCGTTACAAGACATTGAAAAACGAGCAATATTAACCAGTCGTTTGGGTGGATTTGCTTATCTCAATATGGTGACGCAAATGAAAAACAGCGAGGCAGTCGGTTTTTATCAGCAAATTGAAGAAACGTTGACCGATTATGCCAAACCGACGGTGTTTTTCAGCGTCGAATTTAATAAACTTCCTGATGCTAAAATTAATGAATGGCTTAAAGATAAACGCATTTATGCTTATCGCTATTGGATTAAGCGGGTGCGTAAGTTTAAAGACTATGAACTGAGCGAACCGGAAGAAACTATTCTACTTGAAAAATCTATAACTTCCGGTGATGCGTGGGTGCGTCTTTATGAAGAAACGGCATCGCGTTTGGTTTTTGAGGTTGACGGTAAAAAATATAATGATGCCGAACTGGCCAAATTATTACTCGATAAAGACGCCGATATACGCTTGAAAGCCGGTAAAGAAATGAATCGTGTCTTTTGGCAAAACAGCCATTTGTTCACTTTCATCTATAACATGGTGATGAAAGACAAGGCTATTGAAGATGAAAAACGCGGATTTAAGTCGCCGATTGCCGCACGCAATATGAGTGAAGATGTCAGCGATGAAAGCGTGGAAGTTTTAGCGCAAACGGTAAAAAAACACTATCGCGATATTGCTCATCGTTTCTATAAACTCAAGGCTAAATGGTTAGGGGTGGAAAAAATAAACTATTGGGATCGCAACGCGCCACTGCCGTTTAGTGATGATGTTAATTATTCATGGGATGAGGCGGTGAAAATCGTTTTGCAAGCGTATAAAGAATTTTCGCCTAAGTTGTATGATATTGCTAAAGACTTTTTTGAACAGAACTGGATTGATGTGCCTCCACGTGACGGTAAACGTTCGGGAGCATTTTGTAGCGGACCGTTGGCCAGTAAACACCCGTATTTGATGCTTAATTTCACCGGCAAACAAAATGA
>ONQU01000137.1 GCA_900320035.1 uncultured Rhodospirillaceae bacterium
AAGCCTGCAATGGCTCGGTTTTAAATGGGACGAAGAAGCGCGCCAATCGGCACGTTTTGCCCGCTATGATGCTCTGCGTGATGAGCTGATCAAAAAAGGGCGCATTTATGCCTGCTATGATACACCGGAAGAATTGCAAATTAAGCGCAAGCGTGCCATGGCTAAAGGTCAAGCCCCAATTTATGATCGCCAAGCTCTGCGTTATACACCGGAAGATATTGCCCGCTTTGAAGCTGAAGGTCGTAAACCACACTATCGCTTTAAGTTGGAGCCGGGGATTATTGCATGGGATGATATTGTTCGCGGCCATTGCCAATATGAGGCGGAAAAACTCAGCGATCCGATTATCATCCGTGAAGACGGTAGCTATCTTTACCATTTTCCGTCCTGCGTTGATGATTCCGATTTCGGTATTACGCACATTGTGCGCGGTGAAGACCATGTGACCAATACGGCGGCACAAATTCAAATGTTTGAAGCTATTGGTGGCACGGTTCCAACCTTTGCTCATCTACCGCTTTTAACCGGTACCGAAGGCAAACTTTCTAAACGTTTAGGCAGCTTGGGCGTTCGTGAATTAAAAGCTGAAGGCGTTGAAGCAATGGCCATTTGCTCATTTTTGGCCAAACTCGGTACTGCCGATGCAATTGAACCGTTTTATAATTTAGATGAGCTTGCTACTTCGCTTGATTTCTCAAAACTCGGTCGTTCACAACCGAAATTTGACGAGGCGGAATTAAAACACTTTAACACCAAATTTGTGCGTAATATGCCTTATGAAGCTGTGCAAAATCGTGTTGCGGTTAATGCCGATTTTTGGCACGAAGTACGCCCGAATTTGAATATTGTTGATGATATTAATGTTTGGAACAATATCTGTAATGCCGAGGTTGAACCGATTATTGAAGATAAGGCACTGACCGATTTGGCGGCATCGTTATTGCCTCCTGAGCCGTGGGATGAAAATACTTTTAACACGTGGTTGAATGAGGTAAAGACGCAAAGCAGCAAAAAAGGCAAAGAACTTTTCCACCCGATTCGTAAAGCTCTAACCGCTCTTGATAACGGACCGGAGTTAAAAACGCTGTTGCCGCTCATCGGCTTTGATAAAGCCAAAAAACGTTTACAAGGGCAAAAAGCTTAAAGGATAAATAAAATGATTCAAATATATCTGCACGATACTTTAAAACAACGCAAAGTTCCGTTTACACCAATTGATACAAACAACGTGCGGATATATGTCTGTGGTCCGACAGTTTATGATAAAGCCCATCTCGGCAACGCCAAAACACCGGTTGTTTACGACATATTATATCGCCTTTTATGCCAAGTTTACGGCAAAGAGCACGTCACTTATGTTTCTAACATTACTGATGTTGATGACAAGATTTTGAACAAGCACAAAGAAACCGGCAAATCTATTCGTGAAATTACCGAACAAACCTATAATTGGTATCTTGAAGATATGGCTAAACTTAATGTTTTAGCGCCAAACTTCCGACCGCGTGCCACTGAATATATTGATGCCATGATTGAGCTTGTGAAAAAGTTGCTGGCCAACGGTCATGCGTATGCAGCGGAAAACCATATTTTATTTGATGTCGATTCGTTTGCCGGTTACGGCACTCTTTCCGGTCGCTCGATGAAGGAAATGTTGGCCGGTGCCCGCATTGAAGTGGCGGATTATAAAAAAAATCCGGCTGATTTTATTTTATGGAAACCATCGGCGGCCGATCAACCGGGGTGGGATAGTCCGTGGGGTTATGGTCGTCCGGGTTGGCATTTGGAATGCTCGGCAATGAGTTCAAATTTGCTGGGAAATGATTTTGACATTCACGGCGGCGGTTCCGATTTAATTTTTCCGCACCACGAAAATGAGTTAGCGCAATCTTGCTGTGCTTTTCCGGGAACACATTTTGCGCACTATTGGGTGCATACCGGTATGTTGATGATTAATGGTGTAAAGATGTCTAAGTCGCTCGGCAATTTTTATACGGTTGATGAGGTGTTACAAAAAGCACCGGCTGAAGCTTTGCGCTTGTTGTTTTTAACCACCCACTATCACCAGCCATTTAACTTCACTTTTGAAGGTTTGCAACTGGCGAAAAATACGCTTGATAAATTTTATAATGCCCTTTTAAAAAATCAGGATATACCGACAGATACCGTGGCACCTAGCGATAAAATTGTTGCCGCTTTGGCTGATGATTTAAATACACCGTTAGCACTTTCATATTTGCATGAAACGGTAAACGAATTAAATAAAGCAGAAACACCGGAAGAACGTCGCCGTTTAAAAGCACAATTGTTGGCTGACGCTTATATGCTCGGGCTTTTGTATAATGATGCCGAAAAATGGTTTAAAGGTGAAAACGATGATGATGAAACCGCCGCCATTGAAGCTTTAATCAAGCAGCGCGCCGAGGCCAAAAAGAATAAGGACTGGGCAACTGCCGATGCCATTCGTAACGAACTCAAAACGCGCGGCATTGTTTTAGAAGACTCGCCAACCGGTACCACTTGGAAAAAAATATAAAACAGAATATGAAACAGAAAAAATGCCATTACAAAAATGGCATTTTTAACATTATGAATCTAAAATTTGGCTTATAATTCCGCCAATTTAAGACGCAAACTCTTTAATTTTGAAACAGCTTCGGCAATATCTTGCAAAGCTTCTTGGCTGGTTTGACCAACAACGGCAACCGGAGCAACTTCAGCTATTTTGTTGTCTGTACCAAAAAAATCCCTTTGAATTTCATCTTCGCCAAGCAAATTTTTCAACCCTTTTTCTTTGATTAGATGCTGAGCACCTTCGATTGTATAGCGCTTGCCGTAAAGCAAACTTTTAATCAATTTCAAAACTTCCACATCATCGGGGCGATAATAACGTCTTCCACCAGTTGCCTTCATAGGTTTAATCTGATTAAATTTAGTTTCCCAAAAACGTAAAACGTGGGTAGCCACGCCGAGTTCATCAGCAACTTCGGCAATCGTTTTAAACGCAGATTTTGATTTATTGACAATCATACAATCACTTCCATTTACTTAGATTTTGCCTTTCTTGGCGCCTTAGCAACAACTTTACCGCTGTTGGCCGCTTGCCGCAAAATATGCGACGGTTTAAAAGAAATCACTGTACGCGGTGTAATCGTTGCTTCTTCACCGGTCTTCGGATTACGACCGATACGCGCCTTCTTTTTGCGTAAACTAAACGTACCGAAAGAAGAAATTTTGACATCATTGCCCTTAGCGAGCTCTTGTCTAATTTCTTCAATAACCATATCCAAAACATCACCGGAATCTTTACGCGATAAACCGATTTCTTCATAAATTGCTTCCGTAATATTTACACGGGTAATTGTTTTCATCTCATCCTTCCTAAAAAACTAACATTTTCATTTAATTTACTATGACATTACCGAAAACAAAACAGCTTTCCGCAAGAAATTCACAATTTTTTGCTAGCGGCAAATCATCAAGTTTTTTTGCTCTTTCATTATTTTACTGACTAATAATCCAAATGCATCAAATAAAAAACATAGACCTCTCCCAAAATATTGCAACTTTTATAAATCATCTGCTATCTCTGCCCGATACGGCTCCGCCAGCACCGATAGTTGTAATCCTCCCCCGGATGTCCTCCGGTTGGCGGAACGTGCCAGTTAAAGACTTTTCCTTCGCGCTCTTTATGTCGGTCGCGCACCTTCTCATCCTTTCGTGTGTGCCAAATATAATAATCCCGCTCATTTTTCTTAAGGTCATCGCGCAAAATCGCCGTTATTTTCGGATTCGGCGCATCTTCGCTTGCCACATCAATTTTGCAACATCGCAATTTTTTACAAATCATCCATCACATTTTGCGTATGTTTTATCATACGCAAAATGTGCCCCAAAAAATAACAAAATCACTACCAACATCTCTCACCCCTTTA
>ONQU01000005.1 GCA_900320035.1 uncultured Rhodospirillaceae bacterium
AGCGCCGGCCGCCAAATACCTTCCTCGCCGTCACAATGACAATGTTCATTTTCGCACAGTTGCTCAATATTTACATTCGGTTGCGTATGTTTACGCCGCCACAAATAATCAATTACATAACCGCAAACAACGCCGCAACAAAACTTATAACCAATAATTTGCGCCATTAAAGCATAAGATGCACCGTTTGAAAATAGAATCGGCAATGTTTCATCGGAAGTCGTTAAATAAATGGCCATCAGAGTGCCAATACTGATCACACGCGCGGCATATAAGTTAGATGCGGCCGCAGCAAATCCACATTGCGGCAATGCCCCGCACAAACTGCCGATAAACGGTCCGCCGGCACCGGCTTTTTTCACCCATGTCGCTGTGCGCTCGGACATTTTCGCTTCCATATATTCCAAAAAAAGATAGGTTATCAGTAAAAAAGGAAACAATTTCAAATTATCAATCAGAGTATCCGCTAAAATATCCCAAAAATCCATCATTGACCTCTATTTTAAAACCAAAAAAGGAAACTGTAATATACAGTTTCCTTTCAAAAAGTCAAGCAAGTTGCATCTTCCTCAGCAACTCCTCCTTAGTGGAGTGGTAGTTGCCATAGATGACGCACGTCATCTCGCTGGTGAAGATGTCAAGCGCCTTGTCGCGGACATCTTCGGCTGTGGTGCGCCATATATTGGCAATGCACTTGTTGTTGTCATACTCGATGCCGCGCTTTAAGAGCAGCCAGGCGGCCTGTACCGAATGCGGCAAAGCTTCATTGCTGATAGCCAAACGCTCACTCATGGCACGCTGCTTCGAAGTTTCGAGCCTACGGTCGGAAGCATCATCATAGGTAGCGCGTCGCACGTTCTCGCAGACAATGTCGATGGCCTTCGCAAAGTTATCTTGGCAGATGCAGCTCACGCAAATGCGCAGCGTGCGGTAGCCAAAATAGCCGGCGATTTTAATCTCGGCAGCCACGGAAAGCGGTGCCAGGGCACGCTCCAAACGCGCCGAGAGCATACTCATCAACACGTTGGTCTCGGCAAAGTTTCCTGAGCGCGATACATCCCAACCGAACATCGCCACGTTGAGCATACCGTTACCGGGAATCTCCTGATAACCACCGGTGTAGAGGTAGTTCTTGAGCGGAGTCTTCTCACCGGCAGGCAGGTTGCCAAACAGCTTGGTCGCCAGCTTCTCAAACTTAGCAAAGCCGAGTTCCGAGCCAACGAAGCTCAGAATGATGTTCTTGCCAACCAGCGCCTTGTCGATGTAGGCCTGCACATCATCAGCCTTCAGCGCCGACACTTTCTTGATGTATTCATCAGTGTCCCAAACCACCTTGTCTTGCCCGAACGCGGTGTGCTTGTAAGCCAACTTACACTGCCGCATCGGCACGCCGGCCAAGTCGTAGGTGTGCTGCACAATGTCTGATGTCGCCAGTTCCACCTCATAATCATCGATGGTCGGGTGAACACAAGCCAGCCACAGCTCATTGAGCTTCTTGCCCAGCTGGCTATTGGTACCGGCCGTGGTAAACGACGTGATGTTACCGCCGTAAACAGCTTGTAACTCACCGCGCGCCTGCCGACTGACGATGTTTTCATACACTGCAGCCAAGCCGAGCTTTTCCTCAGTCTGATGTCCGCCACCAAAGGTCAGAGAAACCTCAAAACCACTCTCGTTACTTACATGGCCGACTAAAGTCACGCCATTAGCTAAAGTCTTTTTCATAAGCCTTTTGTTTTTTTGTTAATAATAGTGAAAATTATACGAAATATACCCTATATATACCCTTGTTTTTTTCTTTTGTCAACTATTAATATTAAAATTTAACCAACCAGTCGCAAACATCGCCGGCGCTGAATATATAGTATCAAAAGTTTTTTCTTTTTGACATCTCGCATTTTGCGGTGATAATTAAAGCAACTGATATTTTTATAAAGGAGATAAAAAATGCCGTACATTGAAGCAAAAATGAGTATTAAACTGGACGCAAGCCAAAAAGATGACCTGCAAAAGAAACTGACCGGTGCTGTTTCCGCCGCGTTCGGTAAGCCGAAAGCCTACATTATGGCAAACATTGAGGATGATAAAGCGCTGTACATGGCTGAACGGAAGCTCGAAAAAGGTGCTTACATCGCTATCCGGTTGCTGGGCTCGGCATCTAAATCGGCGTGTCAGGGCTTGACCGGCGCGATTTGCAACATTTTGCAAAGCGACTACGGAATTCCGAGCGCAAATGTGTATGTAACTTATCATCCGGCCGACCTCTGGGGCTGGAACGGGAGTATGTTCTAAGGATATTTTTGTTGTAAAACAACTGTAAAGATTATCTGAAACGGGTTGAAAATTTACTTTTTTACATATTTTTGTTTGTTACACTCTCATAGCAGTAATAAAACATGAAGAAATCAAAAGAGATAGGTCTACTCCGTGGTTTCAGAAACGGATAGATTATTGGACGTCCGAGGATAATATTACGCCGGACTTCAACAAGTTTTTCAGCAGGTAATTTGCTTCATATTTGCGAAAAAGGCAAACCTTATCCAGATACATGTTTCAACTTTAATGTTGAATACAGGTACAAGATACATTTATTTCATTTTGATAGCTGATTTAGCGCATATATGCGAGCATAATGAGCAGCCAACGCAGGCGGTTTTATCAAGCACAATATGTCCGTCTCTCAGAGACAACGCACTATGCTCAGATTCAGCGCAAATTGTTACGCATTTGCCGCATTTGGCACACATTGCGTCATCAATATGAGGATAAACCTGTTTTTGCTTATTCAAAGTTTCATGTGCCGATAAGTTGGCAATCGCACGATTTTTTAAATCTGCTGGGCTATTCAAACCTTTGCTTTCCAAATAATTCAATAATCCCTTTTTCATCGCCTCAATAATTGCATAGCCGTTTACCATAACTTCGGTGCAAACCTGTACAACATCAGCCCCCACACACATATATTCAACCGCATCGTGCCATGTGGCAACACCACCGATACCTAAAATCGGCAAATTGCTATTCTGGCGAATCTGTGCCACACAGCGCAAACCAATCGGTTTTACAGCAATTCCTGAATATCCGCCAAACGTCGATTTGCCATTAACATTCGGCAGCGGCTCAAAAGTATCTAAATCGACACCCATCAGCG
The DNA here is from genome assembly GCA_900320035.1 of uncultured Rhodospirillaceae bacterium. Lineage (GTDB taxonomy): Bacteria > Pseudomonadota > Alphaproteobacteria > RF32 > CAG-239 > RUG410. The sequence goes on from ONQU01000005.1 coordinate 3,152, forward strand.
ATTGCACGGTGTTGATTGCCGCCAAACCATCGGCTCCGGCGTCTTCAACCGCTTTTGCAATTTCAACAATATTGCTGACATTCGGCGAAAGTTTAACAAATACCGGCTTTTGTGCAACTTCCATTACCCATTTTGTTATCGTTGCCGATATTTCCGGATGCGTACCGATTGCCATACCGATACCTTTTTCCGGCATACCGTGCGGACAAGAGAAATTTAACTCAAAAGCGTCTATTTCGGAATTATTAAATGTTTTTACCAAGTTTTGCCATTCTTCTTTAGCCACCGGTGCCATTATGCTGGCAATTTGCACTTTTGTCGGGTGTTTTTGCCGTAAATATTTTATGCCGTCAAGCCATTGTTGCACAGTTAAATGGCTCAAAAGTTCAATATTTTCCAAACCGCACACTTTATTGCCGACCTTCCAAGTGGCATAGCGTTGGGAAGCCTCAATCATTTCCAAATTATCGGGCGTTATAGTCTTAAATACGGCACCGCCCCAACCGAGTTCAAATGCCTTATCTATGCTTTCTATTTTTGCTGTCGGCGGCGCAGAAGCCAATATAAACGGGTTTTCAAAATCTATTCCGAGAACTTTTGTTTTTAATGTAGCCATGTTAAATATCCTAAATTTCACCTATTCTTTGGCAATACTCAGCGGATTTTCCTTATCGCCGACATAAGTTACAACGATTTCAGCGTCTTCGGAACCGGTGCTTTCGCCATAGTGCCAAATATCCACCAATTCAACAATCGGATCACCCGGGTGTAAAACCAATACACCGCCGTCTTCCGAGCGCACGGTCAATTCACCTTTGGTTAAATACCCAATATTCAAAATCGGATGTTTGTGCATTGCTAATTTTTCACCGGCAGGAATGGTAATCCGAAGCATAGTTATTTGCGGATGGTCAATGTGAATAGGCTTAATCGCTTGCTTATTCCAATGAGAATCCGTCTGAATAACAGTCTCAGAATTAGCAGCATAAGCCTCCGATGAAAGCAGAACACCGACAGTTAAAAATAAATATTGCATATATCTTCTCATAATACGTCCTTTCAATTGAAAAATTATATGTTATTGTAAATAAAATTTTTTCGTTTGCAAGTATTTACTTAACTCTATAAATATAAGTTTTTTACATTTCATAACAGTTGTTGACATTTAAGCGTGTGTATTATAACGTGATATATACTAATAATCCAACGGAGAGGACTGTATATGAAAAAAATTCTAATTTGTGTCTGTCTTGCTTTAACGCTTTCCGCTTGCGGCAGTGACCACATTATGCGTTTTGATCTTAATCCGCAACAAGAATTAAATACCAAACCGGAATATGAAGGCAAAAGCCACTTTTTCTTATGGGGAATGTGGCAAAAAACGAATTATAACTTAGTTAACGTATGCCCGGTGAATGGTATTAAAGCAATAGACACCTATTGGACATTTTACGATTCCCTCATGGGTGGTCTAACCATGGGAATTTATGCACCGGAAAGTTATTCAATTTATTGTAACTAATCTTGAAATTTTTATTTAAGAGCATAGCAATCTGTATTGTTATGCTCTTTTTCTTTAATCTTTTTTAGTGTCGGCTTTTAATACTTTTAAATCGGAGCGAAATTCAATAATGAGTACAATCTGCCAAAACAGGAATATTAGTGTCACAATATCATCACACATTGGACCCTCAATAATATCGACAAGCGCAAAAATATAGCCTTGCTCCGTTGTCACAAAAAGCATAGCTGTTTCCCATGCAAACATAGAAAATCGTTTATTTATAATCGGAATCAAGTTATTATTTTCATCATAAACAATATTGTGAACACGCTTTATCTTGTATGAGAAATACTTTATTATAAATACAAAAATACAAATAAATATTTGGAAAAGAAGATTATACCATATCCATATTTTCTCGCAAATATTATTGGGCGTGCCTGAAAAATCATAATCATATTGAATCATATTCGGAATAGAATTCCAATTCATATAATACATTGCAATTTCTATAATAAGCACACAAAAAGTTATGATTATTGATAAAATGGTTCTAAACTTGATTCCTTGTACTGTTTTTCCGGATATAAATAGTTTGATAAATTGTATTAAAGATGACATATTTTCTTCTGCCTCATAAATCTGCAATTAACCTCTCTTGCCATAATTATTCTCCTTTAATAACTCAGCGCTCTCTATTATACGAAAGCACATTCCAATTATATTCCTGTGGCATATTGTTCTAATAAATCTTTCCAAACTTGCGGGGCATCAACTTCATCAAAGTAAGTTTTTAAGAAATTGACCAGCGTTTTATGCTTTTCGCGCAAACATTTGCGTCCGGGTTCGGTTAAAGCCATGTCTCGCAAATGAAACAACTTATCAAAAAAATGGTTTACGACCGGACAACATTTTATTTGTTTATACTTTTCGGCATTCATTTCTGAAGGAAGATAATCCGGATCAAAAAACGGTTCTGCTCCATTAGAACGGTAAGCGCGATATTCGATGCAACGAATAACGCCGATTAAACCGGTTGCGTCAGCCATATCGGCATCAGAAACAATTTTTCCTTCTAAACAATTCGGCACGATTCCGTTCAATCTTTTGCTGTAGCCAATTGTTTTAACAATTTCAAGGCATTTGTCGGCAAAAGTGCTGTCAAATTCTGAACTTGCTAATATACGTCGGGTATTGGTTAATAATCGCGCACTTTCTTCGCCAAATAATTTATAATCATCGCAATCATGCAATAGGGCAGCGGCCGCAACTAAATCACGATTAGCTTCCGGAATTTCATCACAGAAAGTCATCGCTGTGTGATAAACTCGAAAAACATGCTTATCATCATGTCCGCTAAGATCTTTACCCAATAACTCGGAAACAGATTTTTTAATATACTCAATACCTGCCATATATAATATCCTTTTATTAAGTTATAAGCAACCGCATTTAATCAAAAATCTACCTCAATATCAAGATATTTTATCGGCAAAAATTAAGTTTAAATATTCAAACGTGTCTTATTCAAGCTTATCTTGCTTTGACAGCCTTATAAAATTCAGTAACAGTATTTAAGACACGCTTATCCATATATTTAGCGGCCTGTTTTTTTATGTTTTCAGGCACACCAAATTTTACCTCGGCAATACCGCCCGCCATACACGCAAGCGTATCACTATCACCACCTAATGAAATAGCATTTCTTATTGCATCTTCATAAGAATTTGCATCTAAGGCACAAATGATCGCCTGTGGAACAGAATTTTTGCACGAAGTATAAAATTTATTATAATTCTGGCGAATTTCATCAATGTTTTTTGATAAATCATAACCGTATTTATGCGTTATGTAATTCTTTATAACGGGTGTAGCGATTTCTTTTTTGACCATATACATCGTTTCAATATACGCTCTTGTTGCCAATATACTTTCCGAATGATTATGAGTTATTGACGTTAGTTTAACAGCTTTATTTAAAGCTATTTTTAAATCATCAATCATAAGCGAAATAGGGCTTAAGCGCATGATACAGCCGTTTGTTTTCGCTTCATAAGGTTTTCCTGTTTCAAGCCAATCAGTAAATCCTTTACCAAAGGCTCCTATTGTTCCGTTTTCATAAGTTCTGTTTTTGTATAAGTTTCCCCATTTTCTTAATATTTCTTCCGGCTTTTTATCAGACAACAACCATTCTGCCGTTGCACAAGTCAAAATAGTGTCATCCGTAAAACAACAACCATCATAAAACAACTCAAAATCTTTGTGCTTTATATTGTGAAACTCATAAGGAGAACCGATAATATCGCCAATTATGGCACCCAGCATTTAATTTTCCTCAATAAAAATAACCCAACAGGCATATTTAATCAAAAATCTACCTCAATATCAAGATATTTTACGAAATAAAAAAACACTATTTCAATTTTCGCTGGTTTCATATACTTTGTTATCCCAATGTCGATAGATTTCGGCAAGAGCGGCGCCGGAAATGTTGTGCCATACCGAAAAAATAGCGCCCGGAACAGTTGCCATGGTAAGTGTCGGAAAGGCCGTTAAGGCTAAACTTGTTGCTAATCCGGAGTTTTGCATACCAATTTCTATTGAAAATGCCTTAATCTTTGCCGGTTCCATTTCCAACATTTTACCGAATGTATATCCACATAAGTAGCCTAAAAGATTATGCAACACCACAACACTCAATACTAGAAATCCGCAAGTATAAATCTTTTCGGCATTATGTGAAACCACTGTTGCGATAATCATACAAATAGCCACAACAGAAACCACAGGTAACCAATCTACTAATTTTTGCGTTATTTCGGCAAAAAAGCGATTTATGATGAAACCAAATATAATCGGAATTAAAATCACATTAATAATCGCCAAAAGCAGATTTGCCATATTTACATCCACCGTTGTATGCAACAAAAGGTATGTTACGAATGGTGTCAGTATCGGTGCAAACATTGTGTTGACACTGGTTATAGAAACCGAGAGCGCAATATCACCCTTGGCAAAATAAGTTATCACATTACTTGCTGTCCCTCCGGGGCAAGTTCCAACCAAAATTACACCGGCAGTCAATGCTGCATCAAGTCCAAATAAGCGGCTCAAACCAAAAGCTAAAAGCGGCATAATCGTATATTGAGCAAACACGCCGAAAAGTATATCTTTTGGGCGTTTGAATACCAAAACAAAACTTTCCGGTTTCAAGGTCATCCCCATTCCGAACATCACCACCATCAAAAGATAGTTTATCCATGAAGTTGAAATCCATAATACACTTCGCGGCGCAAAAAAGGAAATCAAGGCAACAACCAGTACAATTAATGCCATATATTTAACAAAAAAATTTTGAACGGTTTTCATTTTCATTAGCTTTATGATGTCTGTGACACTCATTATAGGTCGCATTTTTTATTCCTTTCATAAATATTAGCTGAGATTGTTATAATGACAAGTACTTAAGGAATAGCTAAATTTTTATCGTCAGAGCGTTTAGATATATTGTAAAATTTTGTGATTTATAAAGGAAACAAATATTATTTAATACTTTATAACTATGAAACATCTATTATTATTTATCGTTATCTCAATGGTTTGCGTTAATGCGGCGGCTCAAGAAGAAAACGCTGTGAGCCAGAGTGTGAAAATCGATACCGTGGCTCTGGGAGAAATGTCCAGAGACAGTGCCTTTCTCAAAAAGTGCCTGCTCGGTAATAAGCAAAAACCTTAGGATTATTATCTTCCCTAGAAAGGTAAACAGAAAAAAGAAGAATATCCGATTTCGCCTTTGATATATGATTGCCAGGCATATGGCACATTTCGGAAGATTTTTGCTGTTGTTGCAAAATTATATCGCAAATTCAAAGTATTAGAAAGAGAGTGATTTTCCTATTGCGTTTCAGGCGTTTTAGTACAAATCGGGAATTTTTCAAAATTGATGAAAGATTTTAAAGCGACAAGATTGGCTTGATTTTTTGTGAAAAATCTGCGCCGCTGCGTCGGCTTTTTTCGGCGATACTCCCGTCTCGCCAAGCCTCCTTGTCGAACACGCTTTCTTCCCGTGTTCGTATCTGATTGCTCGCAAT
>ONQU01000018.1 GCA_900320035.1 uncultured Rhodospirillaceae bacterium
AATTTTGGCGTATTTTTAGATATATTCAAAAACAAAAAACACCGATTCGAGACGGTGTTTTTTTGTTGCATTATTAGGCGTAATTTAGTTCGCAAAAGCTGTTAAATAATGATGAATTGTTTCGTAGAAAACAGTATTTTCCGGTTCTTCTTCTTTTAGTTTCAACGCTTCTTCGGCAGTAATATGCGAATGTTCAATGAGATGACGGGTGGAAATTTGGCAAACATTATCAGCAATATCCGCCACGCCGTTATCAATAAAATACCAATCTTTAATGTTATCTTGCTCATCTAAAATTTGCATGACGCCGGCGTGTATAACCAGTGAAGTCGGTGCACGATCTTCAATAACCGTCAGATTCGTTGTGCCATACGGCAAAACCACACGATACACCTTGCGATTCATCGCCGTGCGCTCCGGTGTCCATATTTTCAATGTCACATTTTCAGCCATCTTAGCTTGCCTCTTTCATTTTTTCAGCTTTAGCTATGGCTTCTTCAATGGTGCCAACCATATAAAAAGCTGCTTCCGGTAAATCATCATACAGGCCATCTAAAATGCCTTTGAAGCCCTTAATGGTATCTTCAAGTTGAACATAAACACCTTTCAAGCCGGTAAACACTTCAGCCACATGGAACGGTTGCGATAAAAACTTCTGGATTTTGCGTGCGCGTGAGACAACTTGTCGATCTTCTTCAGAAAGTTCATCCATACCTAAAATGGCAATGATATCTTGCAAAGAGTTGTATTTTTGTAAAATTTCTTGTACACGACGCGCTGTTTCATAATGTTCTTGGCCAGCAATATCCGGACTTAAGGCACGACTGGTCGAATCAAGCGGATCAACCGCCGGATAAATACCTAATTCAGAAATTTTACGTGATAACACTGTTGTAGCGTCTAAGTGGGCAAAGGTTGTTGCCGGCGCCGGATCGGTTAAGTCGTCGGCCGGCACGTAAACCGCCTGCACGGAAGTGATTGAGCCGTCTTTAGTTGATGTAATGCGCTCTTGCATGGCACCCATATCCGTGCCGAGTGTCGGTTGATAACCCACCGCTGACGGAATACGTCCGAGCAAAGCTGAAACTTCAGAACCTGCTTGAGTGAAGCGGAAAATGTTATCGATAAACAACAACACATCTTGGTGCTCTTTATCGCGGAAATATTCAGCTTCGGTTAAACCGGTTAAAGCCACACGCGCACGAGCTCCTGGCGGTTCATTCATTTGTCCGTAAACCAATACGGTTTTAGATTTATCACCGTTCAAATCAATAACGCCTGATTCAATCATTTCATGGTACAAGTCATTCCCTTCACGCGTACGTTCACCTACACCGGTGAATACCGAATAACCACCATGACCTTTGGCAATGTTGTTAATTAATTCCATAATCAGCACGGTTTTTCCCACACCGGCACCGCCAAACAGACCAATTTTACCACCCTTAGAATACGGCTCCAATAAATCGATAACTTTAATGCCGGTGACGAGAATCTCCTCTTTGGTTGATTGGTCAGTAAAAGCCGGTGCTTCGCGGTGAATAGGAGAATACATTGTGCTTTTTACTTCACCTCTTTCATCAACAGGCTCACCTAATACATTGATAATACGCCCTAAAAGCTCCGGTCCGACCGGAACTTTAATCGGTTCGCCGGTATTGATAACTTCTAAACCACGCACCAAACCATCGGTTGAATCCAAAGCAATACAACGCACAACACAATCGCCTAAATGTTGTTCCACCTCTAAAACCAAACGTTTACCATTGTTGTTGCACTCCAAGGCATCTAAAATATTCGGCAATTCGTCCTCATTGGCAAATTTTACATCGACAACCGCGCCTAAAACCTGATGAATATGGCCTATTTTTTGCGCTTTATTTTTCTTTTCCATTGTCTTCATTCTCCTTAAATTGCTTCGGCACCGGCAATAATTTCAATCAACTCCGTGGTAATTGCCGATTGTCTTAAGCTGTTATATTTTAACGTTAATTCACTAATCATTTTCTTTGCATTGCGCGTTGCACTATCCATTGAGCTCATTCGTGCACCGTGCTCACTGGCGGCGGCGTTGACCATAATCTTAAACACGTTGTCATTAAATAAAATAGGCAAAATATTGGTCAATAACGTCAACTTATCCGGTAAATACTCATATAGCGCATCACCGGAGCGATTGATTTTGCCAAGTGCCTCGCTATCCAGTTTTTCCGTGTTTAAATCTAAAGGGCACACCTGTTCACACACAAAGTTGCGACTAATAGCAGATACAAACTGTGCATAAACAAATTCGCAAACATCAAACTTTCCTGCTTTGAAACCATTCAGAACGCGGTCAGCTAATTTAGCTGCCGCTTTCGGATAGGAAATATTATGGGCATCCATAACCATACGTTCAATTTCGACAGCGTCATTGCGAAAAGTTCGGCGCAGAATATCATATGCTTTTTTGCCCAAACAAACCACCTTAACGGTTTTTCCCGTTTTCAATAATTCACGAATACGTTGTGCAGCGCGTTTAGCCGCATTACTGTTGTAGGCACCGCAAAGTCCGCGGTCTGAGGATAGAACACACAGTGTATATTTTTGCGGATTTGCTTTTTCTTGCAACAGAATAGGGCGTATAAAACGGATGTTTTTAGCTTTTTCTTCTGCTTCAATCTCCGTTTTAACGCGCAGTGCTGAGCGGCGCAAATTTTCCGAATAACCTTGATTTTTATCCACCAAAATCTGCACGCGGCGCAGTCGTGAAGCCGCCACCATCTTCATCGCCGAGGTAATTTTCTGCGTTGATTTAATGGCTTCAATGCGCGTTCGTAATTCTTTTAATCCGGCCATCTACGCTGCTTTCTTTTGTTTTTGCAAATAGTTTTCCACAAATTCACCATAAAAAGCACTCAATTGTTCTTTTAATTCCGGTGAAATGATCTTCTTTTCTTTAATTTCCGCCAAATATTCCGGATGGGTTGTACGCATATGCTCTAAACTTGCTTGCTCAAAAGCCTTCACATCGCTAATTTGCAGTTTAGTCAAATAACCATTGACACCGGAGAAAATGGAAACAACTTCTTCTTCGGTGGCCATCGGTTGATGGACCGGTTGTTTCAGAAGTTCGGTTAATTTAGAACCTTTATCCAGCAAATTGCGTGTAGCCTTATCCAAATCGGCTGAGAATTGAGCAAATGCCGCCATTTCGCGATATTGTGCTAAGTCCAGCTTCATTGAGCCCGAAACTTGCTTCATGGCCTTAACTTGGGCAGCCGAACCCACACGAGAAACCGAAATACCCACATTAACTGCCGGACGAATACCTTGATAAAACAAAGCTGTTTCCAAGAAAATTTGCCCATCAGTAATAGAAATAACGTTGGTTGGAATATAAGCAGACACGTCACCGGCTTGCGTTTCAATCACCGGCATAGCGGTCAAAGAACCCGCTCCGTAGTTATCATTCATTTTTGCGGCGCGTTCCAACAAACGTGAGTGCAAGTAGAATACGTCACCCGGATAAGCTTCGCGTCCAGGCGGACGGCGAATCAAGAGCGACATTTGACGATAGGCAACAGCTTGCTTCGATAAGTCATCGTAGAAAATCACCGCATGCATACCATTATCACGGAAATATTCACCCATCGCGGTTCCGGCATATGGTGCTAAAAATTGCAGCGGTGCAGCTTCAGAAGCGGTGGCTGCAACCACAATCGTATAATCCATCGCCCCATAATCGCGCAGTGTTTTAACCACTTGCGCTACCGAAGAACGTTTCTGCCCAACAGCCACATAAATGCAAAACAGTTTTTCTTTATCACTTTTTGCGGCATCATTGGTGCGTTTTTGGTTAATGATTGTATCGATAATGATAGAGGTTTTACCGGTTTGGCGGTCTCCAATAATCAATTCGCGTTGACCACGACCGATTGGAATAAGTGAGTCAATCACTTTCAAACCAGTTTGTACCGGCTCATGAACGCTACGTCTCGGAATAATCCCCGGTGCTTTAATTTCTGCGTTACTATATTTTTCAGCCTTAATTTCCCCCATGCCGTCAATCGGATTACCTAAAGCATCGACCACACGACCGAGTAAACTTTTACCGACCGGTACACTCACAATTTGACCGGTGCGTTTAACGATATCGCCTTCTTTAATGCCTTCATCGGAACCAAACAGCACCACACTGACGCCATCTTCTTCCAAATTCAGTGCCATACCTTTAGTTCCATTGGCAAACGCAACCATCTCATTGAGTTGTACCTTGTCTAAACCATAAACACGCGCAATACCGTCACCGACGGAAAGCACGCGCCCAACCTCTGCCATATCAATCGAAAGATCAAAATCGGCAATTTTTTCTTTTAAAATCGATGATATTTCATCTGCTTGTACAGACATCTACTTTGTCCCTTTCATAAGCTGTTCTAAAGCATTTAATTTATGCTTAATGGAATTATCGATAAAATTTGTGCCGCAGCGAATTATCAATCCACCGATAATTTGCGGATCAATAATATAATTTATCAGAATTTCTTTCTTGAAAATATTTTTTAATTTTGTTTTGAGTTTGTTTTCTTGTGCGGCGGTTAATGGGGTGACCGTGGTTACTTCAATAGCGGCAATATCATGTTTTTGTTGATAAAGCTGAGTAAATTGCCGACAAATCAGTGCTAATAAGTCTAACTTACGATTTTCTGCCAAAAGTTTAAGTGTATTGAGCATACTTTGACTTAAACGTAATTTCGCCGCCAATAACTCAACTGTTTCAACTCTGTCTGATGCGGTAATCAGCGGGTTATTAATAGCGGATAGCTGTTTGATATCTTCTGCCGATGCCATCTCCAAACCTTGCGTATCGGCATATAGCATATCTAAGTCTCCGGCCTTCTTCGCACCGTCATACATGGCTTCAGCATATAAAATTGCTGTTTTAAGTTTAGAAACTGTTTTCACTTTTCAACTCATCTTCAAAATTAACAGATAAATCACAGTAATCAATTATTATACATATAGCAAGCTTTTGCGTAAAAAATCAACAAGATTTTTCACTAATTGCGCATCAGTTTTATTTCTGATTATTTATTAACTTGTACACCCACAGTTAAGATATTCCATCCGTTTTGGTATCTATAAGATATTTGATCGGAAACTTTCTTGGCTAAAAATACCCCTAAACCGCCGATATCACGGTCTTTATATGCGGTTGTGGTATCAGGATCTTGGTTTTTGAGTGGATTATATTTCTTGCCTCTATCCTTGAAGCAGACACTATAAATATTGTTCTGACACGAGGTCTTTATTTCCACAGTTCCTTCTTCGTTTTCGTAAGCATAAGATGCAATATTTGCAAAAATTTCTTCAGCAGCGGTAATCATATTAAATTGTCCATCAGCTGAAACATGATGTTTTATCATATCATTTTTAAGTAGGGTTAATACTTCCTCTAATTTATTGAGCTTGGCCTCAATAACAAGAGGAAAATTTTTGGTCTCCAAATAAACAAAATCAAGCATTTTTATATCTCAGATCGTTAGTTATTTAAACAAATTTTTTAATATTTCGCAAAATCATGTCAATATTATTCTGCTTAACCGACATTGTCACAAGTTTGTCGTCACTAGGCATCTATCATACTATCTAAACCAGCATATTCGAAAATATTTCGTATATTGTCCGAAACATTTACTATTTTAACCTGTCCGCCAACTTTTTCTAGCGTTTTCTGCAGTATTAAAAGGGCGCGAATACCAGAAGAAAATACGTATTCGATATTAGTCATATCAAAAATCAATACTGTTATGTCATTGAGATTAATTTCTGATATTAAGCTCGGAGAGGTATTTGGATCAAGCCAACCAGATAATTTACAAGTGAGAACATTCCCTTGTTTTATTTGTTCGATTTCAAGTTTTTTATTATCGTTCATTTCATTTACCTCTATTGTACCAGATTGATAATTTTAACAAAACCTAAGCAAAGTGTAAAATATAATTCTTAATATTTTTATAATTTTAAATCTGCGGATTGCAAAATTAAAATTACGCTCTGCTTAAATAAGTTCCCATGACCTTTTTGCGGCCGAAATCATCAAAATCAACCACGCAAATTTGTCCTTCAACACTAATAATTGAGCCATAGCCGAAACTTTCGTGATATACTCTTAGACCGACCAAGCTCGATGTACGCCCGCTCTGATACGAATCATAATCAGCATATTCGGTCGGTTCATAGCTATATTCATGATCTTCATCATAGGTCGTATAGCGTTGGTAACTCGGCTTGGTGTTAAAAGTTGGTTTTTGACGATAATTTTTGGCGCAACCGTAACCATATGAACCACCGCCGTAACAATGACTGGATTGATTGGTAATCTGCAAGCATGCGGTCGGGATTTCATTAATGAATCGTGACGGAAAATTATTTTGCCATTCACCATAAAGCCGACGGCTATGCGCCAAGGTAATGTACAATCTACGTTTGGCGCGTGTGATGGCTACATAAGCTAAGCGACGTTCTTCCTCTAAAGAATTGGTTCCGCCTTCATCTAAGCTTTTCTGATGTGGAAACAAGTTTTCTTCCCACCCCGGCAAAAACACCGTGTCAAATTCTAAACCTTTTGCCGAATGTAGCGTAATCAGCATCACCTTATTGTTATCAATAGCGCTATCATTATCCATAATTAGGCTGACATGTTCCAAAAACTCTCGTAAGTTAGGGTAGGTGGCCACATCACTCATAACGCTGACTAATTCTCTTAAGTTTTCAAGACGCCCCGGCGCTTCGGCAGATGAGTCATTTTTCAACATTTCCAAATAGCCGGATTCTTCTAACACTTGTTCAGTCAGTTCATTGAGCGGCAAAATTTGTTCAACTTTTTGCCATTCGGTAAAGTGTTGCCATAATTCTTGCAAATTATTTTTCACTTTGCCGCTGATTAAATTTTGCTCAAGTGCTGTTTGAGTAGCTGAAAACAATGAAATTTGTTGTTCGTGAGCAATTTGCCGGAGTTTTTCTAAGGTTTTAGCGCCAACACCACGGGTTGGTTTATTAATAATGCGTTCCAACGCCAAATCATCGTCCGGCTGAATAATGACGCGTAAGTAAGCCAAGGCATCGCGGATTTCCGCCCGTTCATAAAACTTTGGCCCGCCAATTACTTGATAAGGAATAGCTTCGCTGATAAACTTTTCTTCAAACTCGCGAGTTTGAAAAGCGGTACGCACCAACACGGCTATGTCATTATAAGCAGAACCGTTACGATGCAAACGCTCAATTTCTGATGCAATCCAGACGGCTTCTTCACTACCGCTGGTTAAGCTGATGAGTTTAATTTTTTCATTAGCATCGCCACTAATCGGACTGTTATCAGCTACTCGCAGAGTTTTGCCTAAACGTGTTGTGTTATGCGCAATTAAACTACTGGCGGCACTTAAAATGTTAGCGGTAGAGCGATAGTTACGCTCTAAGCGAATAATACGGGCATCGGTAAAGTCTTTTTGAAAACGCATAATGTTTTCAATTTCTGCGCCACGCCACGAATAAATCGATTGATCATCATCGCCGACACAGCACAAATTGCGATTTTTCTGCGATAATAAGCGCAATAAGAGATATTGTGTTACGTTGGTATCTTGGTATTCATCGACCATAATGTAACGAAACTTTTCTTGATATTTTTGCAATATATCGGGATTTGATTGTAATAAAATAAGTGTATCAAGCAAAATATCACCAAAATCAACGCAATTTAATTCAATTAAGCGTTTTTGATATTTTTGATAAACAGTCAATAAAACATTAGAGCGATATTCGTTGACAGCTTTATCTATCGTTAAGCCTCTGTCTTTCAAACGTGAAATTTTTTCAACCAGAGCTTGCGGTGGATATTTTTTTTCATCAAGACCTTCCGCCTCTAAAATTTGCTTAATCAGACGTTTTTGGTCATCTTCGCCTAAAATGGTAAAATTAGGCTTCAAACCGACCAAATCGGCATGAACGCGCAAAATTTTAACACAAATGCTATGAAATGTGCCGAGCCAAACATTTGCCGCCATATCACCGATTAAATTTTGCACACGATCGCGCATTTCTTTAGCGGCACGGTTGGTAAAGGTTACAACCAAACAATTCCACGGATGAGCAATATTTTTAGTGAGAATATAAGCTAAACGCGTGGTTAACACCTTTGTTTTTCCCGTGCCGGCACCGGAAAGTACCAAAAGCGGACCTTCGGTTGTTTCGACCGCTTGCTTTTGTTCCGGATTTAACTCATCCAGCCAAGGCGTTTGCGGCACCAAAGCACTAATGTTATCATATAGTTGCGGTGCTGTTTGTCCATCGTCTAAATCAAAAATATCATCATCCATTGTTTTCTTCTTGCATATTTTACTTATTCAACTTATATATACGCTTATAACAGGTTGGTAAAAATAAAAAAAGTGATTTATCGACTTTTAAGCAGTTTTTTAAATATGAGGTTTTAGATGTCTGACGTTCAAGAAAAAATTATTGCCCTGCAAAAATATATGGAAAGCCGTATTTTAGGACAAGAAGACTTGGTTAAAAAATTGGTGATTACATTGCTTGCCGATGGTCATGCTCTGGTTGAAGGAGCACCCGGGCTTGCTAAAACCAAGGCCATTAAAACGATGTCGCAATGCATTGATGCCGCCTATAATCGCATTCAATTTACACCGGATTTACTACCGTCGGATATTACCGGAAGTGAAATTTATGTTGCGGCAACCGGTGCTTTTGAATTTCGTCCGGGACCGATTTTTGCTAATTTAGTGTTGGCAGATGAAATTAACCGTGCACCGGCAAAAGTTCAGGCTGCGTTGTTGGAAGCGATGGCCGAGCGCCAAGTTAGTGTGGGCGGTAAACAATATAAATTGCCGGACTTGTTTATGGTGATGGCCACTCAAAACCCAATTGAACATGAAGGAACATATAATTTGCCGGAAGCACAACTTGACCGCTTTTTGATGCACATCATTATTGATCAACCAAATGCTTCAACTGAGCATAAAATCTTGCGCCTTGTGCGCCAAGAGGAAATGGATGAAGCCGATGGTAAACAGGATAAAGCTTGCACGGTGCGTGTTGAGGATATTATGGCGGCGCGCAAAGAAGCCTATGCGGTTCACTGTTCAAATGCCGTGGAGGAATATTTAGTGCAATTGATTATGGCGACGCGCCATCCGGAAAAATATGACGATGAATTAAGAGGTACAATTGCTTATGGCGCCAGTCCGCGTGCTACGATTGCCTTGGATAAATGTGCACGCATTCATGCTTGGCTTGATGGCCGTGATTTTGTGACGCCGGAAGATATTCATGCCGTGGTTTATGATATTCTGCGTCATCGCTTAATTTTAAGCTTCGAAGCACAAGCCGGTGGTTTAACCACAGATGCCGTCATTGGTAAATTGCTGAAAATAGTCCCGTTACCGTAAATTTGAGATGACCGATGCAATTATTTAGCCTGACATCTTCCATGCCTAAAACCAGCAACGAGCTAAAAGGCTTGGTGGTGACTGTACCGGAACTGATTGAACAACAACGCTATGTGCCTTATTTATCTATGTCGGAAAATCGCATGACGTCGGATATGGCCGGTGATGTTAAATCGGTATTTAAGGGCAGGGGAATGGAATTTGAAGAAGTGCGCGAATATGCTTTCGGTGATGATATCCGCGATTTAGATTGGCGGGTAACAGCACGTAAATCTGAGCCTTATACTAAAGTATATCACGAAGAAAAAGACCGTGAGATTGTGGTGCTTTTGGACTTATCAGCTTCGATGATTTTCGGTACCAAAAATGAGTTGAAATCGGTTACGGCGGCAAAGTTGACGGCGCTTATCGGTTGGATGACACTCAAAAATAAAGACCGTTTCGGTTTACTGCTTTTTGACGGGAAAAATACCACCTATTATAAGCCGCAGAACAATCAAAAGTCACTGATGATGCTGTTTCAAATTATTGCCGATAAAACCCATGCGGCTTTAAAGCAAAGCTATGAAGGTAATATTTCGTCTGCCTTAAAAATGTTTGAACTCAGCCACAAAGGTCGCGGCACATTTTTTATCTTGAGCGATTTTTATCAAATGACGGCCGAGTCGTTTAAAAATATTGCGGCACTTGCGAAACGGCATCAAATATATTGTTTACATATTTTTGATGTTTTGGAGGAAATTGCACCGGCTGACGGCATTTATGCCGCACAAAACAACGGGCAAAAAGTTGTTTTTAATTCAACGGCGGAAAAATTCAAAACTGCTTATCAGCAATATTTTGCAGCTCAACGCCATCAGTTGCGGCAAAATTGTCAGAAGTTTTTATGTAAATATCTCGAAATTAGAACTGATCAGCCGATTTTTAAGCAATTAGGACGCGTGTAAGCTTAAATACTGTAACAGCTTAAGGGAAGACAATTGGTGTGCCG
>ONQU01000069.1 GCA_900320035.1 uncultured Rhodospirillaceae bacterium
ATTTTTAATTTCTTCTGCAAGGCTTCCACCACATCATCAAAACGATCTTCCAAGGGATATTCCCAATCACCATGATAACACTCGTTCACGCGCTTAGCCTCAATATAAGCGTCACGATGATGCAATTTCTGCACCACATAAAGTTGAATATTAACCTCGCCGTACTCGACCTTACCCCAAGCGATAATCGTTCCCTTGTTAACCTGCACCAAAGCATGTTTACCGTTGGTGTTGTTATACATGGTTACCATCATAGCTTTAGGTTTTCTTCCCGCCGGCGTAGCTATCAAAGTGGCAACCCCTCCGGTAGAAGTCACACCGCCACGTTCCCACAGGGCTAAACGTCCCTGTTTAGTCTTAAAAGCCCTAAACTTGCGCTTATTATGGTAGCGCCAATCATTTTTATACATAAGCCTATTTTTTTGGGTTTAATAAAAACATAAAGATATTTAAAGAATACAAAATTTCTCTGAAAATATGTCCATTTTAAAACTTTGTCAAGATATTTTAATGCAGAACATTATTTGTCTTTGGTTTTACCGAAATTTTTCAAAATCTTTCGATTCTCTTTTAATACCTCAACCGAGTAGCCCGATTCGGATACCTACCAAAATAAAAAATCATCTAAAATCACATTGTATCGGCTTCTTCATTTTCAGCCGTACTCATATCACCTTCAACCGTGTCATTTTTCTGACTTTCATCATTAGTAATGCCACTTTCACTTTCGGTTTCATCTTCATCTTCATCATATAAGAACTCAATGGTTGTCATATCTGACGCCGATGTATCATAATTATTTTTTTCCGGTGCCTGCATTTCCATCAGCAAAGTTTCCGCATCGTTGTTCTGAGGGGTCATTTTCGCCGCCGATTCGCCATTGCGTTGTATCGGTAAGTTGTCACGCATGGCTAATTGTTCAGCACTTAAAAGTTGCGGATTTTTTACCTGAAAATCGTGACATTTTAGAAGCCAAACATCATAGATTGGATGTTCAACGGCATGCGTGGCCGGCGAAGAAGAAATCATCCAGCCTTTGAAAATGTTGATTTCATTACCTTGCAGAGTTGTATCGCTGATATCCACAAAAGCAAAATTATCTGGCGTTTCCTCGACCGGACGGGTTTGGCATTTACGCACGATGATAGATAAAGAGCCAAATTTTACTTCACCGCCGACCGGTACATTGATTACATTGACGCGACCGGTAATTTTATCCATGGCCTGCATTTGCGCAGTGTTTTTAGTGATTTCCTCGGCAAAGGTAGATTGAGGCAATAGAAAAATACCCAACAAAAATACGGTAAAAAATCTAGTCATTTTTTTCTCCGCCATCAGTTACCATAAAGATAATTTCTCCTACCATATCTTCGAGTGTTTTAAAATCTTTGGTTTTAGCGAACATATCGCCATCTTGCAAAAATTCACCCGCATTTCCCGGTTCAATTTTAACAAATTTATCCCCCATCAAACCGTCGCCGACAATTGCTACTGTGCTATCTTTAGGCAGTTTAATATCACCGGCAATACTGAAAATAACATTAACGGTGTAGTCGTCATTAAGCTTTTGAGCGGTCACCGTGCCAACTTTAATACCGTTAATACGAACATCGGAACCAATGCTTAAACCACCAACTTTCATAAATTCAGCCGACAATGTATAGCCTTTAACAACATGCAAATCAGATACACGATAAGCAAATGCCAAGAACAGCAATGCCACCACTAAAACAACTAAGCCCATAATGGTTTCAACAGGTTTTTTCTTCATTATTCTTCTTCCTCCATAGTTTGCGGTTGAATTTCAGCGAGCGGTGTATTTTCGCTTTTTATTTCATCTGTTGCTGATGTTTTATCTTTATGACGTTTAGCTTTACCCAGCGAAATAATGCGGTCAACCAGTTCCTCAATCACCATAGCGTCCTGCGTATATTCAAATTCGCCGTTTTCGGCAATAAAATCTTCTGCACCGCCGGCTTCAATTTCAATATATTTATTACCCATAATGCCGGAAGTGACAATAGCCGCACTGCTGTCATCAGGAATAGCAATGTTCGATTTAATCATCAGGGTTAAAGTAGCACGAAAATTATCATCTAAAACCGAATCCGCTACATATCCGACATCAATGCCGGCCATACGTACCTTATCACCAACTTCTAAACCGTCTGTACGGTTAAAGGTGGCATAAATCGGATAATCGGTCGCTTCGGCATTAGCCCAAACAGTGCTTTGCCATTTGTAAATACCACCGATAATCAAAGCAATAATAACAACGGCAAACCCGATAATTAAATCTTTAAATTCTTCTTTTGTAAAATTATTCACTTTTTTATGCTCCATTTAAGTGTTTTGTTAATTATTACTCCTTTAAAATTGATTTGTCACTAATGTTTTTTTAATATAGTTGAAAAGTTTATTTATAAACAAGGATTGTTTAATATGAGTTTAGTTGTACGAAATATTAATAAAAGATATGGCGATATCCAAGCGCTGAATGATGTGTCTTTTACAATCGACACCGGCGGCGTGGTGGCACTATTGGGAGAAAACGGTGCTGGAAAATCGACCTTATTGCGGCTAATATCAGGTTTTCAGGAACCTAATTCCGGAGAAATTTTGCTTAATGATATGACGATACGAAAAAATAAACTCAAATATTTGCAAATGATTGGTTATGTTCCGGAAATATCAGCTCTGTACGGCGAAATGACTGTTTACGACTTTTTGGATTTGTCGGCACGTATCAGAGGCTTAAACAATCAACAACGGCAACTGCGATTATCCAAATTGGTACATCAGCTGGGTATACACAACGCATTAGGACAAAAAAATGAAACGCTTTCCAAAGGATTTAAGAAGCGCGTTGCTTTGGTTGCTGCCTTATTGTCCGAACCACAGCTGCTACTACTGGATGAACCGACGGAAGGTTTAGACCCCAATCAAAAACAAATTTTACGGCAAATTATCAATGAATATGCCAAGCAACATATGGTCATATTTTCAACCCATACACTAGAAGATGTGGAAATTTTGGCGTCAAAAATATTGTTACTTCACAAAGGTAAATTATTGGCGGATTCGGATTTGGCACAATTTAAACAAACAGCCGGCGATAATTTGCTGCAGTCATTCCGCCAAGTAACAGAAAAATGAGGTGAAAAATGCAGGTATTTTGGATTTTATTTAAAAAAGAATTCAGCGGATGTTTTAAAAACGGCATTGCCTACGTTGTCGTGTTGATTTATTTATTAGCATCAATCGGTATAGCCTTTTATCACGGCTCCTATCTAGCCATGCACGACGCTGCGCTTTATTCATTATTTATGTGGCAACCTCTTATTTTGATGATAATTATCCCGGCTTTAACCATGCGAGTATGGACCGAGGAATATAAAAGCGGAACCGACGAATTTTTGTTTACACAACCGCTGACGGACCGCATACCGGTACTGGCTAAATTTTCTGCCGTATTTTCCTTATTAACAATGATGAGCATATTTTTATTGCCGTTTGTCTTCAGTTCGGCAATGTGGTTGCACTTAGATGTCGGTAACCTTATATGCAACTTTATCGGTCTCGAACTGGTTATGTTTCTGTTCAGCGCTTTGGGATGTTTAATGTCGTGCCTAAGTCGGCAAATGATTATTGCTTATCTGTTAAGCGCAATGCTAATAGCCCTATTAATATGGCTGCCATCAGGACATTTTTACGATATTTACAATAATTTTTTGTTTGGTGAAATTGGAATTTTTGACGTCTTATATTTTGTGCTGTTAGGCTGCGGCTTGTTGATATTAAACATTTTAGCAGTAACTCTGCGGCGAGCAGTCATACATTATCGCACCTTAAAATTTATCGTCTTTGGCGGTCTGTTGTCCGCCGGCCTGATTTTCTGTTTACTGACAATAAATAATTTAAGTCATCATAAAGTTGATTTTACATCAGCCAAAATATACACGCCCAAACCGCAAACGGAGGCAATTATTGAAAATCTTAACCAACCGATTACACTGGAAATTTATGTAGCACAAGATTACCTTTCGGCAAATCCGATCAATCAACACTTCTTTGAACAAATTTTACGATTTACCAAAAAATACGAAACAATATCAAAAGGACTGATTAAGGTTGAAACTTTGCCGGTAAAAGCATATTCAGCTTTGGAAGAAAATATCTTGCAACGTGGTTTGTACTTTGAAGAAAATGAGCGCGGTAGCCGTGACTATTTCGGGGCTTTTGTTAAGTTGGGCGACGGCACGGAAACCGTAATTAAACACTTTATTCCGCAACGTTACGCTTATACCGAAAAAGATATTGATACCGCATTGTTAAAATTAACCCAGCCATCGTTGCAGAAAAAAATCGGTGTTTATATCGGACAAAAAAAATTGCAACCGCTGGAAGGTATTTTGCTTAATCTGGAAAATGATTACGATACCATCAGAATCACCGATAATCTTCCTTATATCTCCTCAAAATTGGATTTACTGATTCTGATTAATCCGAAAAAATTGCCGGAGCTGTTTCTATATGCCTTGGATCAATACATCATCAACGGCGGTAAAGTCATGATTTTCTTTGATCTTTATACCAATCAACAAGAAGATGACGTAAACAAACAATCACTGAATATCATTCCGTTTTTGGCCGATTGGGGTATTGATTTAACTGACTATATAAGCAACGAAGGCGAAATTGACAATTTATTTGATGTTGGTAAAATGTTAAACATCTTTACCGCATCCATCATAAACGTAAAAAATAAAGCATTGGAAGTACAACCGGTAATCATGGCGCCGGACGGCATGGTTGGTCTTATTCTAAACGGCAAATTCAAATCACACTATCAGGAAAATCCGTTTGCGGAAAACAACCCATCGTTACGTAGCTTGCCATGGACTGAGGAAAATCAAGCAACGCAAATTACAATCATCGGCGATGTTGATTTGCTGAACGATAGCTATTGGTCCGACAGTTACAGCAACGATAAAAGTCCATATAATTTGATACCGCTGGCCGCCAACGGAGATTTGGTGCGTGGGCTGGTTGATTATATGGTCGGCAACAATATTTATCGAACTTTGCCAATCAATGCGCAAAACAGCAACGAGCAAAATATTTTAACGCAATTATACGTTGCATCATATCGCTCAAACGCACGCAAATTAGATGAGTACGACACGCAAATAGGACAGCTTAAAGCCGAAATCGTAGAAAAAAGCAAAGGCAATGAAAAAGTTTTGAAACAAATGTTGAAAACGAGCTCTACCGGTCGCCAATTAGCTCAAACCGAACAAAAATTCGAACAGTTGCAATATAAAGTCAAACAAGGACAAACCCAAAAAATCTACGAGATAGAAATCATGCAAATTATTCTCATTCCGCTGGAATTGATGCTGTTATTATGGCTATTCTTGAAAAGTCTTGAAGAACGTCAAAAGCGGAAGATTTGGGAGAAGTTTGATGACTAAAAAACATCTGTTAACGGCACTTTGTTTCGTCATTGTAGCCGGATGCAGCTGGATAATATCACAATATTATCGGCAGCGGGTAGATGAAACATTCGTCCGTGGACACTATGCTTTCGCTGCGGCTCGGCAAAAAGTTATGCTTTTGCAAAAAATAGAACTGACCGAAAACGGCCAAACAATTACACTTCATCGCCAAGACGATACGTGGCATTTTCAACAGGCTGCGGATTATTTTGTAAACGACGAAATGTTGGCAGCCTTTTATGAAATGATAGATAATGCGCTGATTATTGCGACAAGTCCAGCCAAAAAAGCGGCGCTCGATGATTTGCAAAATAATGGCATAAAGATAAAAATTTATGATGACGAAGACAATATTTTAGTTGATATGCTTATGTCTGATCAGCCGCAAAAAGATAAATCACGATTAGCTCATTTAGAAGGTAACAGCAAAATATATCGCATTGCACCGGTCCGAATGTTTTCCGGTGCGGCGGCATCATGGGTACCGATGCCCTTGTTGGCAATTGCACAGCAAAATATTGCCGGCATTACAATCGAAGACGCTTATTTCAGCAGCGATATTTTAGCTGAGGCCAAAGCCACAAACAAAACAATACGCGAACTTTTGTCACTGCTGGAATTTGTGGCATATGATGGGATTGTGCGACGTTCTGATTTTACTGCAATATATCCGAATATTGAGCCGCTTACACTACAAATCCATTTAACCTCGGGGCTAATTTATCGCCTGCAACTTTATGCTTTTCAAGATGCCTTTTGGCTAGGTATTGATTTGAAAGCCGAAAAAATCGCACGTCAAGATGTACCGCAGCAAATTGAAGAATTAACTCCGCGTTTTGCTCATTGGGTGTTTCAATTAAGCGACGAAAACGGCCAGATTCTTTACTCATTATTGGCCCGATAGATATATTTTAAATCCGCTTGACTTTTGTCTATAATTAAGCTAAAATCAGCACAAACCATAAAAAGGGAGATGCGCTGATGCCAAATTTAGACTATAAACCAACCGTTTATGAACAGATTGTTATTGATTTTTTAGCGGGTAAAGAACTTAAGTTTGAAAATTATCAAGATGAATTGACTGCCCGCGGTTGGAACGAGCGGCGCTATTTTGATGCTTATATCAAAGATATGAAATTCATTAAAAAGATGATGGATGAGCCGAATTTTAATTTAAAAGCGGCAGCCGATGTTATTAAGAAAATGCATCCTTCAAAAAATGAAGATGTTTTACAATTTGCGCTAACTGATACAGAAAAGCAAATCGTGTTAGCTACTGAACGGAAAGGCATGTTTAAGGACGGCGAAGTTATTGAGTATGATGGTTATAAACGCAAAATTACGGCGCATGATTATCATAAATTGCCGGAAAATACCGATGCGTTCGTCATTTTTTCCGGTCATCCGGGCTCAGCCGAACCGGCTGTTGAAGCCTGGTTTGAAGATTATCGGCGCACCGGTAAAGCCAAAAAATTGGTTTTTCTCGGTTTATACGATAATCAAGGTAATACGGATTTCAGCCAAGAAAATTTGCATTTTAATACCGGCAGTGAAGTTGAAATGTATGTGCGCTATTGCAAGAAAGCCGGTATTTCCGAAGAAATAATCAGAGAATGTTTAATTGCACCAACCGATACTTCGACCGAAGAAAATACCGCTTTATTGGCAGAAATTCGTAATAAATATTTTTCGCACGATAAGGAAGTTCATTTTGCCATGTTCGGTTATCCGGCGTATCAAAAGCGCATTGCCTCGGAATTTGCATTCCAATTTCAGCGTATGGAAGATGAGGGTATGCCAAACGGTGAAAAGTTAGCACCGACAAACTTTATTATGCCTGTTGTAGAGCCTAAAAATAAGGAAAGTGAGCGTTATTTATCGTATGATAAATTAAGTGGTATCGCGCAAGATATTATCGTCGGTAATTGTTTAGCACATCCGTATCGGATAAATGCTGGCGGAAGATTTGATTCCAAACTGGGTAAATATCCTGACCAATTAAAATCTTTATTGCCCATTTCTTTAGTTTATTCGTATCCGAATGTGGCACATGAACTGGCCGGAACCGATGAAAAAGTGGCAACGGTTATGAAACTGTTACGCGCAGTACAACATAGGGTTTACGGTTGGGAAGATGCTAAGGCGGTTGATAACACAATGATGTATAATGTTTTTCATTTGCGGCAGCGGCTGGCACATAAGGGCAAACTTACGGCCGAAGTGGCTTTTCACAGTGATGAACAAAGCAAAGAAAAAAATTTGCACGCTATTGCAAATGCCAAACACAGCTATGAAGATGAAGCAAAAGTTATCATGGGCTCGGACAAAGTCAGCCC
>ONQU01000042.1 GCA_900320035.1 uncultured Rhodospirillaceae bacterium
AATATATGTTTTAGCCTTGCACTTTTGATAACAGTGTTATTTTATGGAGATACCATGGCTGCAGAAATACAAAAATTGCCGACGCCAGATCTTAAACAAAGTTCGTTGCCGTTAATGGAATTACTTAATTTAAGACATTCGGTGCGCGCGTTTGATCGCACCAAGTTGGTTGATGAGCAAACTTTAAGTGAAATTTTATGGGCTGCTTTTGGGGTTAATACCAATGGTAAACGCACTATTCCAACGGCTCGTAATGAGCAAAATATGAAAGTTTTTGTGCTACGCCAAGATGGAATATGGTATTACAATGGCTACGAAAATCAACTGGAAAAGATTTCTGATGAAAATGCGATTCCTTTTACGGCAGAACAGCAAGCATTTGTTAATGATGCCCCTATTCACCTTGTTTATACCAGTTCAGATCAACATTGGGGGCATGATCACGTCGGTTCGGCATATCAAAATGTTTATCTTTATGCTACAGCTAAAGGATTGGCCACAGTCATTCGCGGTTTGGTTAATTTTGATGAATTGCATCGTGCGCTCAAACTCAATGAAGATGAATTTGTCATTGCTCACCAACCAATTGGCTACGCTCAATAAAAATAACTAAAACAGCAATATGACTTGCCGAAAGTAGATAGAGGGAACTTTCGGCTATTTTTTTACCAAAGGTTCAAATTCTTGCTTTAAGGAACGCTCAAATAAGCTATGAATTGTATCTTTGATATTGGCTTCTTCAAAGATCACTTTGTATAAAGCTTGGCAAATCGGCATATCAATTCCGGCTTTATCAGCCAATACTTTAACCGCACGCAAAGTTGCAACACCTTCAGCCAATTTACCATAGCGCTCACCTTTAGCAAACATTTCGCCAAACATACGATTATGACTGTTGCGCGAAAATAAGGTAGCCTCATAGTCACCTAAGTGCGCTAAGCCATAAACCGAAGCCGGATTACCGCCTTTATATTGAATGAGCCGCCCCACCTCAATTGGTGCCCGCGCCATCAAAGCCCCTTTTAAGCCATGCCAACCTAAGCCATCTAAAATGCCGGCGGCCAAACCGATGACATTCTTTAAGGCGGCACCAACTTGATTACCGATGATATCAGTACCGTAATAAAAACGAATTAAATCACTTTGCATGATATTAATGACATAATCCATTGTTGCCGGTTCATAACTATCAATGACGGCTGCGGACGGGACTTTACGTATATAATCTTCCACATGCCCCGGTCCGCCGAGTGTTGCCACGTGAATTTTTTGCTTAATCTCACTTAAAAAGACATCGGCTAAAATTTCAGCCGAAGGTTCTTCCAACCCCTTCATCGCCAACAAGAAAGTTTTACCTTCAACGTTATAGTTATTGATTTGTTTAGCTAAATCACGCAAATTCTGACAACTGATGGAGACGATGATAAATTCATTAGCTAAAGCTTCCGCAATTTCCGAAGTGAGCAACATATTATCGCTCAATGATAAATACTCATTTTGACGTTTTTCTCTAAGTTCGTTATAGGTACGTGAGCTTTCCATGCCATACAACAAAACGGTATCAACATCACAATAGTTAGCCACATACCAACCCAAAAATGTTCCCCAACGACCACAACCGATAACTGAAATTTGCTTCATTTGACTTACCTTAAATGCTCTAACTGCTTTCATTATGTGGTAAATGTGACTGTTTCGCAACGACAATAAAGAACAATTCACAATATATTTTTTGCTAGATGTGTAACAAAAAAAGACTTTTCCGTGAGTGCGAAAAAGTCTTTTTTGATTTATATACCATCAGAATTAGAAGTGTTCGTCGGTACGTTTAACCAATTCTTCAATATTCTCAGGCGGCCATCCCGGTGTTTCCATACCAAGATGAATACCCATTTTAGCCAATACTTCTTTGATTTCATTCAAAGATTTACGACCAAAGTTTGGTGTCCGCAACATTTCTGCTTCGGTTTTTTGTACCAAGTCACCGATATAGATGATATTGTCGTTCTTCAAGCAATTTGCCGAACGGACAGACAATTCTAACTCATCAACCTTACGCAATAAGTTTTTGTTAAACGGCAATTCTTCACGAATATCTTCTGCTTCACCTTCAGGTTCATCAAAGTTAATGAACGGCTTAAGTTGATCTTGCAAAATGCGTGCCGATAAGGCAACGGCATCTTCCGGTGAAACCACGCCGTTTGTTTCAACAATCATGGTCAATTTATCATAATCGGTAATTTGGCCAACACGCGTGTTTTCTACCTTATAAGAAACTTTCTTAACCGGCGAATATATGGCATCAATGTTGATGAGACCAATCGGTGAATCGGCCGACATACTTGTTGAAGCCGGAACATAGCCCTTACCTGTTGTTACTGTCAATTCCATATTGATTTTAGCACCGGCATCCAATGTACAAATCACATGATCCGGATTCATAATTTCAACATCATGACTGGTTTCAATCATAGCGGCTGTAACCACGCAAGGCCCCTCAGCCTTTAAGGTTAATAACTTAGAGGATTCCGAATGAACCGCGACAGCCAATTCTTTGATATTCAGAACAATATCGGTTACATCCTCACGAACGCCCGGAATAACCGAAAACTCATGCAGGACGCCGTCAATTTTGATTGCTGAAACAGCACCGCCTTGTAAAGAGGATAAGAGTACCCTGCGTAAAGCATTACCCAAGGTCAAGCCGAAGCCTCTTTCCAAAGGTTCAACCACTATTTTTGCTTTGTTTGTACCACCGTTCGACACATCAAGCTTCGTCGGTTTAATAAGTTCTTGCCAATTCTTTTGAATCACGGGTTTTGTCCTTTTCTTTAAGAAGTTATATATGCATATATGAAAAAGAGCAGTAATGGAAAATTTTTCCCATCACTGCTATAATAAAAATTTAGACGCGGCGTCTCTTGCGTAAGCGGCAACCATTGTGCGGAATCGGTGTTACATCACGGATTGATGTAATTGTAAAACCGATCACTTGCAATGCTCTGATGGCCGATTCGCGACCAGATCCCGGACCTTTAACTTCAACTTCCAGAGTTTTCATGCCGTTTTCTTGAGCCTTTTTACCTGCTTCTTCTGCAGCGACTTGTGCAGCATAAGGGGTTGACTTTCTCGAACCCTTAAAACCTTGAGCGCCAGCCGTAGACCAGGCAACAGCGTTACCCTGTGCATCTGTAATTGTAACTCTTGTATTATTAAAAGAAGAATCGATGTGAGCTACACCAGAAGTAATGTTCTTTTTTTCTTTTCTTTTTTTCTGTATTGTTGCTTTAGCCATTTGCACCCTCACTATTTCTTCTTATTCGCAATTGTCTTACGTTTACCTTTGCGGGTACGAGCATTTTGTTTGGTGCTCTGACCGCGAACCGGCAAACCTTTACGATGTCTTAAACCACGATAGCAGCCTAAATCCATTAAGCGTTTGATA
>ONQU01000060.1 GCA_900320035.1 uncultured Rhodospirillaceae bacterium
CAACATGTGCGTTATATATGGCATAAACTCCCGTGAAATATCACGCGGTACCGAGTTATCAGCCAAATACGCAACAAGTCGTTTTAATATTTGCTGCCGGTGCTTTTTTTGCTCTTCGGTTATCGGCACAATAGCAGCAATAATAATCCCTGAAATCAGATAAAATATCGGTGCTGCAAAAGTATTTGTATCCGTAAAATAGCTTAGAGGTAAAAATAAACTGTCTAATAAAGAAAAAGAAAACTGATTTGGGAAAGTATATTGGTTTTTAACTTGAAAATTTAAACGAATTTTTCCATCTTCTTCATAACCCCAAATTAAAATATCGGAATGCGTGCGCTCCAAAATATGCGTTCCGCGATCGATAAAATCAAAAAAATTTCGCCCTTGCAAATTTAAGAAACTTTTAGAAAACGGCTCGTTAAAAAATGCCACATCAAGCCACTCATTTTGCTTTAATAAATCAGCAAAACGCTTACCGCAGTTAATACTGCAATTATCTTCAAATGCTACCACCGTAGCCTTAAATAAAGGTGTTGACGCTAACTTAGAAGAACGTGCTTTGAATATTCCCAAACTCATTTAATCATCTTTCTTTGACACATTTAACGCATCTTTTGCTTCTTTAATATTTTGTTTCACATCTTCTATAAAAGCCCGATTGATATCGCGCAGTTTTTTAGGCTCATTACCATCTGTTCGTCCAAACGAATGGTTTAACCATAAAACCAACAGTAAAGTCACCAAAGGAAGTGAATAACTATTCATCGAAAAAAGTTGAAACCACCCTAAAAATAAAGTAATGGCACAAATTTTAAAAACATTTATTGTCATGGCATGAAAATAATATTTAGTAGCCGCTATATAGTAATTGCTGTTTTCCATCAAATTACCGGCATGTGTAACCACATATTTGTACCACAACGCCGCTATCAATTCTGCCCAAAAAACGGCGCTAAAGGTCAAGCAGGAAATAAAACTGAATTCACCTATTTGTAAGAGCATTAAACTATACACAAGGAAAGCTATAACAACACAAGCTCCCTCATCTAAATCTATTTTTATACCATAATAATTAATGCTCAGGTAAGCACCTAAAATACCAATCAAAACCGCTGCACTCAAAGCGCTAAACAGCGGTGCCGCACCCAGTGCACTTAAAATCGATATTCCCAATAGAATCATCAATAAAGGAACAATAAATGCCTGCACAGTACTGCTCATTATTTTATAAAATCGGCAAAAGATAAAACCCATAACAATAGCCCCTAGTTGAATGCTCCATGTCGGCCATAGTGGAATCGGCGAACCTTGACCAATTGGCTGAACAATGACCAAAGCAACCATTGCTCCCCCTAAAATTACATTAAATATTGCTTCTGAAGAGAAAATTGAGGCAAGATAAATAAGACCTGCCAGACCTATGGGCAAAATAACACGTGTTAATGTCAATGGTTCAACAAAATCATTATGACTTAAGGATAAATAGATGCCAACTGTCCCAATACTATAAAATAACAAAATATAAATCAGCGGTGACATAAAGTTTTTAATTTGCAACGTTTGCTCATATTGACGAACAAGTTGGCCGAGGCATAAATACATTGCCGCAAACCCACATAAACACAACACAAAAAACGTAACCAACATTGAACTCATGGCTATCTCCCTTCATTATTTGCTTAATAGAATAGCGTAAAATCGTTAAATTATTCTTTGCATTTTTGCAATAAAGAAAGAATCCATGCCTCCATCTTGAAAACATACATACGGCAAAGTACGTATATATCCTTCCGGTGTTAAAATATTCTCTGCCCAACCGCCGTAATGGCTAATATCTTTTATATCAATTGGCACTAGGCGGAAATTTTTATTTTTAGCTAAAAATTTCTGTATTTGTTGTTCTCCTTCAGCCTGAGCAATTGAACAAACGCTATACAGTAAAATACCACCCACTTTCAGCGCCTGCTCGCAGGCTACCAAAAGTTGTTCTTGCGGTATCGCCTGTTGAGCCACATCGTTTGCGGTTTTAATATGCAAAACTTCCGGATGGCGACGAAATGTACCGGTTGCCGAACATGGTGCATCAAGAAGTATCGCATCAAATTGCCTTGATGTATGCTGTAAAAAATCAAGCGCATCAGCCACTTTAGTCTGCACACCTAAAAAGCCTAAGCGTTGCATATTTTGTGCCAATTTCTCCATACGTTCAGGCGATATATCAACCGCCGTCACTTCGGCGCCTGCTGCCGCCAGTTGGGCTGTTTTTCCGCCCGGAGCCGCACACAAATCTGCTACCTGTAACCCTTTGACATCACCCATAGCTAAAACCGGTAATGAGGCGGCCACATCTTGTATCCACCATGCTCCTTCATCATAACCCGGAAGTTGCTTAATTTTAGCCGCATCATTTAAACGTAAAGTTCCGTTTGGCAAAACTTTAGCCTTAAGTTTTGCCGCCCATGCCAAAACATCGTTTTTCACCGTTAAATCAAGTGGCGGAATTGCCCCGACACACTGAGTGATTTTTGCAATTTGCTCCGGCGCATATCCCGCTAAGATTTCAACAAATGATTTCGGCAACAAATTCATCTGCAATAATTTTTGCCGCCAACTTACACGAGCATCGGCAATTTGCCGCAAAATTGCATTTGCCAAACCACCTAAAAACTTATCACTTACGCGTCGCACATTAGCTACCGTTTCGTTAATAACAGCATGTGATGCCGTTTCCATCAACAGGAGCTCAGCTATTGCCAACAGCAATAAATATTGCGCTTGCCGATGCTTATGGGGAATTTTCTTTTTCAAAAAGCTATTCAAGATTTTTTCCAAACCGACCCAATAGCGCAATGTCGATAAAATCAACATATTGGCAAACGGCAAATCTGCCGCCACAAAATCATTCTTTAATTCGGCAAAGAATACTTTGTTTTCTAAAACGGTTTGCACCGCTTGTGCACATTTAGTTCTTAGATTTGGCATGTTTATTTTGCTTATAATCGGTTATGGTTTGTACCAAAATATACATTAGCGGAATTAAGATTAAGCCGGCAAACGTACCGATGATCATGCCTGAAAATACCGGAACACCAACCGATACACGGCTGCCTGCCGAAGCGCCGCTTGCCCATACCAACGGTGCCACACCTAAAATAAAGGTCATTGCCGTCATCAACACAGCGCGAAACCGCTCTTTGGTACCATATAACGCCGCATGCAAAATCGAGGCGCCGCCTTTATGGGCTTCACTGGCAAATTCCACAATCAAAATTGCATTTTTCGCCGCCAAGCCAACCAACAGCACCAAGCCTAATTGAGCGTAAATACTGAGCGACATTTTGGTGACAAACAGGCCGATTAAAGCACCAAGCATGGCCGCTGTAACCGATAACATGACTGAAAGCGGAATCATCCAACTTTCATATTGCGCCACCATAAACAAGTAGGCAAATAAAATGGCAAATGCAATAATATAAAAGATCTGACCTTGGTTATTTTTTTCTTGCAAACTGGCACCCGACCACGCATATGAATAACCGCGCGGCAACGTTTTAGCCGCTAAATCTTCCAGTGCTTTCATCGCATCACCGGTACTAAATCCCGGATTAGCCATGGCATTAACCGTAGCACTCGGATATTGGTTATAGCGTTCAATACCACGCGGCAACAATACCGTTTTAACTCTGATTAAGCTTCCAAGCGGTACCATCACTCCTTTGCTACTCGGAACATAAATCTTATCCAAACTGCTCAAATCTTTACGATATTTCCAATCAGCTTGAATTTTAACCTTATTAACTTGCGTACCGATGTTGATATCATTTATATAACTTGAACCAACATAAGTTTGCAGAGAAGAATAAATTGTTCCTACCGCCACACCGAGTGATTCAGCTTTTTCACGGTCAATCTCAATGTAAGCATGCGGTGTTTGTGCATTATAGGTTGAATATGCCAGCATAATCTGCGGCAACGCCATCGCGGCACGCGTGAAATTATTGACCACGGTTTCCAACTCATTCATATCGGTAGATTCAACCGATTGAATTTTAAAATCCATAGCATTGGTCGATCCTAAACCAGGTATCGCCGGCAGCTCAAACAGTTGTACTTTAGCTTCAGAAAATGTACTGGTAATTGCCTGTAAACGTTGCAAAATTTTGGTTGAAAAATCCTTATCATCCTTGCGTTCTTCCCAGTTTTTGAGCGCCAACACACCGAAACCGACATTTTCACCCTGACCGGCCATAATACTGAAACCTTCCAGATTCATCACCGACTCAACGGCCGGCTCGGTTTTCGCCGCTTCCAAAATCTTCTGATTGACCGCTTTGGTTCGTACATTAGAAGCACCTTCCGGAAGCTGCACGTTAACCATAATCACCCCTTGGTCTTCATTCGGCAAAAATGAAGTCGCAGTGATTTTTAGAAAAAACCCAATACTTAAGGCTAATACCCCCAAAATAAAGACAATAATGCTGATTTTGCGCCCCAAATAGCCGACGACCACCAAATATTTGTTGGTCGTGCTACTGATGAGACGGTTAAACCAGCCTAAAAAGCCACTATGTTTCTCACTAAACGGACGTAAAAACGTAGCCGCCAAAGCCGGCGACAAAGTTAATGCATTCACCGACGAAAATAAAATAGCAAAACTGATGGTAATGGCAAATTGCTGATAAATTTTACCGGTAATACCGCCCATAAAAGCAATCGGTACAAAAATAGCGAGCAACACTAATGTCGTTGCTACCACTGCGGATGAAACCTGTTCCATCGCTTTGGTTGCCGCCGCTTTCGGCGAAAGTTTTTCCTCCTGCATCAAATACAATGAGCGTTCCACCACCACAATAGCGTCATCAACCACCAAACCGATAGCCAACACCAAACCGAACAACGTTAAAATGTTTAAGTTAAAGCCCAATGCTTTCATAACGGCAAAAGTGGCTAAAATCGAAACCGGAATGGCAATTGACGGCACCAATGTAGCCCGCCAGTCTTGTAAAAAAATATAACATACAAAAACCACCAAACCAAAAGTTAAAAACAATGTGAAGAACACTTCTTCAATAGAAGCAATAATAAAATCCGTGGTATCCACGAAGATTTTAACCTCGAAATCTTTCGGATAAAACCGTTCGAGTTTTGCCAGTTCAGCCCGCACTGCTTTCATTGCATTAACTGCGTTGGCACCCGATGATTTATTAATCATAATCGAAACCGACGGTCGACCGTCAACGGTTGAGCTTAATAAATAGTTTTCCGAACCGAGTTCAACCCGGGCAATATCTTTTAAGCGCACTAAGCCCCCTTCTTCCGCCGTGCGCACGATAATATTCTCAAAATCTTTCGGATCATTTAAACGCCCTTGTGTTTCGAGCGAATATACCAAAACCTGTTTACCATCACCCGGAGCTGAACCAATTGAACCCAGCGATGGCTGTACGTTTTGACTGCGGATAGCCGCCTTGATCGTATCCAACGGAATATTAAGCGCCGTTGCTTTATCGGCATCAATCCACACGCGCATACTGGTTGCCGCGCCCATCACATTCACTTCACCCACGCCATAAGCACGGCTGAGAGCAATTTTAATATTGTTTTCAACGTAGTTGTTTAAAAAGTTACTGTCGTAAGTGCCATTCGGTGAAGTCACCTGCAAAAACGCCAAAATATCCGAAGAACGACGTTGTACCGTTACCCCCATATCCTGCACCTCGGTCGGCAAAGTTGCCACCACCTGCTGAATCCGGTTTTGCACCTTTACTTGGTCAATATCCGGATCGGTACCGGTTTCAAACACCACCGACAAATTATAAGCACCGGAATTGTAGGAATTTGACGACATATAAAGCATATTTTCAATGCCGTTAATCGCCTTTTCAAGCGGAATACCCACATTATTAGCCACCGTTTCGGCACTGGCACCGGGGTAATTGGTGGATACACGAATTTCCGGCGGGGCAATTTCCGGATACATACCAATCGGCATGGTCATTACCGAAACAATACCGGCCAAAGCCATCACAATGGCAATAACAACGGCAAAACGCGGTCTATCAATGAAAAACTTTGAAAACATCTTGCACTAATCCCTTTATTTATTCGTCAACATGCCAATTCTAATCGGAGAGCCGTTCTGAATTTTCACGTTACCTTGAATGATAACCTTTTCATCTTTATTCAAGCCTTTCAGTACCACCTGTTCGGTTCCGTTAATGGCATCACCTAAAACTACGCGACGTTGTTCAGCCACGCCGTGCCAATCATTTTCCTTGCTGGTTTCCGGATTGATTTTAGCAATATAAACAAACGCTCCATCTTTATCGTAGTTAACCGCTGTTTGTGGCACGACAACTTCAAAATTCGGTTCATTATCACTAATTGCCGTTTGCACATAATTGCCCGGAATTAAACGTCCGTTTTCATTGGCCACATCGGCATAAACCGTAATTGTTGCCGTATTGGTGTTAACTGCATTATCAAGAAATTTATTAACCACTTTTTCGGTAATACTTTCGCCGGTTGCCAGCGTAATACGCATTTGCAAATCTTTATCCGCATAGTCTTTTTGTTGCAAAGATGCCACTTCTTTATCAGTCAGCGAAAAACTGATGCGCACCGGATCAACCTGCACAATTTTGGCGAGTACTACACTTGAGGCCACCACATAATTGCCTTTTGTAACAAGTGCTTTACCGATTTTACCGCTAATTGGTGCCGTCACTTTGGTTTCGGTCAAATCCTTTTGTGCCACATCTAAGTTAGCTTTAGCTTCCTCAACCGCGGCTTGGGCTTGTAAATATGCACTCTCTGAGGTATCAAAAGTTGCTTTGGATGCAAACTTTTCTTGGCTCAATTTAACTTGACGATTGTAGTCACGCTCGGCCTTTACCAAATTTGCCTGAGCACTATCCAGCTTAGCTTTAGCAAGCTCATAAGCCGCCTGATACTTGACCGGATCAATTTCAAACAATACCTGCCCTTCGGTGACCAAACTGCCTTCTTCAAACAACACTTTTTCCACCGTGCCGGTCACTTGCGGTAAAACGCTAACCTCATTAATGGCTTCGATATAAGAAATTTTATCATTAAATGAGGATACATCCTTTTCATTGGCATCTTGTGCCAAAACATATACCTCACCACCATAGCCCATCATATTAGGTGCCGGTGACAAACGTCCTTTCAAATACCAACCGATAGAGACACATAATAGAAATAACGCAATTTTTTTCGAAAGTTCTATCAAATTAGGATATTTAATTTTCATTATTTTTCACTTTCTGTTTTAATACTGTTAAAAATTAAATTAAAGCCGTTGCTGACAACTTCGTCAAAATCATAATCCAAACGTTTGGCAAAGTAGCCCTCTAAAATGCCGCCATAAAGCATAATCAAAACCTCGGTTATCATGTCAACATCAACATCGGCACGAATCTTCTTATTTTTCTGAAGTTCCGAAAGCATATTATAAATTAAGTTGCGCCCAACATTTTTTGTTTCTTCTATCGCCGGCCGAATTTTACTGATAATGCTTTCACTCCACTCCATTTGGCAGGTAATAAAAAACAAAAACTTAGCAAATTTTTCATCTTCACGAATTTTTTTATTGATGAGTAATTCCATATCAATAATATCTTGAAATTCAACATCGTGCAAATCATCTAAAAACTTTTCAATCAGCACCATGTGCTTGGCCGCAAAATCATTAATCAGCGCCGCCACAATATCCGGCTTATTACGGAAGTTCCAATAGATGGCTCCTTTAGTTAAATTGATCCGTTTGGCAATTTCATCAAATGTGGTTTTAGAATAGCCCTTTTCACAGAAAATATCCATCGCCGAGGCTAAGATATCTTGTCTGGTTTGTTCGGCATCTGCTTTCGTCCGGCGCATCAATCGTCCCCTTTATAAATTATTTATACCAACCAGTATGTATATAACCCTTATGATAAATTTTGCAATATTTTTTTATACGTTCTGGTATGTATATTTAATTTTGTTCTGCTGATAAAGTAAAAAAATGTTGTTTTTTTAATTAAATCACGGCATAATCCGATAAGGAGAAAAAATATGATTGCACGGGTTATTTTAGGTATTATTTTAGGTTTTCTGATTTTAGCCTATTATCCGCTCATTTTACGCCGCGGTTGGCCGTTTATTTTGACGGCGCTACTTGCTTTAGTTGCGGTTTATTTTTTACGTGCGGCGCCAATGCTCGCCGAACCGTTGGGTTATGGTCTGTTGGCGGCGCTGATTTTCTATGCCGTATTCTTGCTCGTGCGCCATAAAGGTAATGTAAAATCACTGACCGCTAAGGCCAAACAAGCAAAACTACCAACCATTAACATTCCTAAGCATCCCAAACTGGGAACACTCATCACGTTAGTGGCATACACCTTCGCTCTGACTTTGGTCAGCTATCTGGTTATTTTGCTGATTTTCGTAAAATAGGGCTTCTACCGACCACGTAGCGCCGCAACGCGCATTTGTGCTATATTTAAGGGGCCTTTGCTTTCCTTATTGCGCATAGCAAATTCTTCCGGAAAAGCAGCTTTAAAATCTTCCTTAAAATGCTTTGGTGAACCTTTAGCAAACTTGGCGTAACGTGCCATAATCATGGCTAACTTGCTGTTGGTGCCGCCAAAATCGCGCCCCATTTTCGCATTCAAATTTGCCATCGCTGCCGCCATATTAATAATGGTCGTATCCAGAGGCAGACCTTGTTCAATACGTTGTTCTAAACCGCGCTTTGACGGTGACTGGCGTATCGATGTACTCGCCAAACGCAACAAATCTTCCTTGCTTTGGCAAGCATTCAAATCGTTCAAAAACTTTTGACCGGCTGTTAATTTTACGTTTTCCATAGGCCACCTCCATAATTATAATATTGCTTCTACACCTAGAGTATACCATACTTTGATAACACTTGCAACAGCTATTTTCAGCATTTTATGAATCTGTAATTATAATACAAATATTATGAAATAATAAGAAAATAATCGACATTAGGTAACCTAAGCGATATAAAAATTGTCAGAATGTAGCAGTGGCTTTATTTTTTAAGGCGCAAGATACATTCTTTTTTAGTTTGAACAAGCAATTTCAGTTTTTGAAAGCGCTTGTTTTTTGTTTTAATTTTAGAAAACCGTGCGACGTGAAGCGTGCGGTTTTTGCATTTTTAAATGAAAGGAAAAAATGACATGAGTAATTTTAATGATGAAAATGAAAGTGTGCGCGATACTTTAAATCGCGTGATGACGGATATGGGCTATTTTTCCAACCCTGTCACCATCAACACACCGGTAGGCAGCCGTACATTTTATGAGCCGGCG
>ONQU01000067.1 GCA_900320035.1 uncultured Rhodospirillaceae bacterium
AATTGGTCAAACACCAAATTCCAAATTTCAATAAAACGGTCGCCATCTTCTTCCGGCGTCCCCGGCAGACCACCCCAAACTTCCGGACCATGGTCATAAAAAATTTCCGAACACGGACCGCACGGACCGGTATCACCCATCTGCCAAAAGTTATCTTTGGTGGCAATACGGATAATTCGATCTTCCGGCAAACCGGAAACTTTTTTCCAAATATCGTGCGCTTCATCATCATTATGATAAATCGTAACTGCCAGTTTTTCTTTCGGTAAACCGAATTCTTTGGTTAAAAGCTCCCACGCATAAGGAATGGCATAGTCCTTAAAATAATCACCAAAAGAAAAATTGCCGAGCATTTCAAAAAAGGTATGATGCCGCACATCATAGCCGACGCTGTCCAAATCATTATGTTTGCCGCCGGCGCGCACGCTTTTCTGTGCAGTGGTAGCTCGAGTGTAATCACGTGTTTCGTTACCGGCTAAAATATTCTTAAATTGCACCATACCGGAGTTGGTAAACATTAAGGTCGGATCATTATCCGGTACCAACGAAGATGATGGCACAACTTTGTGATTTTGCTTAGCAAAATAATCTAAAAAAGTTTTACGAATTTGATTAACACTGACAGTCATTTTTTGTTATTCCTAAATTTTCTAATGGTTTTTGATAGTTAAACTGTGCTAAATTAGCGCAAACTTTAATGCTTGGCAAGTCTTATTTTGTTAAGTGTTGCAAATTTAATTTAAAATCCCCAAACAGGGACTAAATAATCAATGAAACAGTACTATTTTATATAAAAAATAACGACTTTTATTTCAACTTTATCCTTTAAATTAACCTTTTATTACCATTTATTTGTTACAATAGCCGGAAAGGCTATTCGGTGAGGAAAAGATGATTAAAAAGATATTTTTAAGTTTACTCTTGTTATTTTTTTTTGGTGTTACCAATGTTCAAGCAGCAACGTCGTCAATTATGTTAAATTCTGATGACGGACAAGTTCTTTATGAACAAAATGCCGATGAGTTACGTTATCCGGCATCACTAACAAAGTTAATGACATTATATATTACTTTCCACGCTTTAGAAAGCGGTCGCTTAAAATTAACCGATAAGCTCAAAGTTTCTAAAACAGCCGCCGGTCGCTCACCTTCAAAATTAGGCGTCCGCGCCGGTTCCACCATCACCGTTAAAGATGCGGTTATGGCTGTTATTGTTAAATCTGCCAATGATTGTGCTACCGTTTTAGCCGAACACTTTGCAAAAACTGAAGCCGAGTTTGCCGTTATGATGACCGATACCGCCCGCAAACTTGGTATGAAAAACACCACCTTTAAAAATGCTTCCGGTTTACCGAATTCGGCACAAAAATCTACGGCTCGCGATATGGCTACCCTAGCCATGGCGGTCTATCACCATTTTCCGCAATATTATAAGTGGTTCTCGGCCCAAAGTTTCAAATATCAGGGGCGCACCATCACCGGTCATAACCACCTATTGCAAACTTTTGCCGGTGCTGATGGTATGAAAACAGGCTATACGGCCGCTTCCGGCTATAATATCGTAACCTCGGCGCATCGCCACAATAAGCGCGTTATCGCCGTAACCATGGGACATAAATATTGGAATGAGCGCGATAAAAAGGCAGCTTTAATGATGGATAAAGGTTTGCATGCGCTTAAAAACGCGGACAAAATAGATATAGCTGCATTAAGTACGGCTATTAACGGCACCGCAAACAGTAAAATGGCAAATCTTAAAACCGCTAAAAATCCACCGTTGCCGACAGCAAGAAAAACAACAAATTCCACTTCTGAAACGTCTAAAATTGCCACCGTCGGCGGTCATTCTGAAACACCTAGAATTACCGTTACCGCTAATGGACATTATGCCGTGCAAGTTGGTTCTTTTTCCGATTATAAACGAGCTAAAAATTATGCTGCATCGGTTAAAAACAATCTGGCTAAAAAATTTGCCGTTCATAATATTGCCGTAGAAAAAGTTGAAGCTGCTAACGGCACCATGTATCGCTCTAAGGTGGTCGGTTTAGCTAAAAGTGACGCAACCAAAATCTGCGCTAATATGAAGCGCCAGAAAAAATCTTGTTTTGTCACCGTTGATAATAGTAATTCAATGAAATTGGCACAAAAATAATGCAACAAATACCTATCATTGTCATCAGCAGTTCTCGCGAAGGTACCGGTAAAACAACACTGGCACTAAATCTGGCAGCAGCCATGTGGTCTGACGGCTATGATGTCGGTCTTCTGACCAACGAAAATAATACAGTGCGCAATTTTATACAAAGACGCCGTGAGCTTTGTAAAAAAGAGCATATTGAGTTACCTTTTCCGATTCTATTGCAAGAAACACACGAATTTCCATCCAGCAGTAATGAAAAGAAAGTCATCATTGCCGATATTGCCGCCACCGATAATCAAAAATACGCGGCATTGTTTGCGGCAGCCCATACCCTGATTACCGTTGCCGCCACCCGTGAAGATTTAAATTGGCCGCTGCAGCACCCTTATGCTAATGTCATCTGGCAAGCCAAAAAACAGCAAGCCGCACGCGGTGTCAATTTTTTAAATTGGATTGTTGTGCCTGATCAATTAACTGCGGCCAGCGATGATTTTAGCGCAACCATAGGCGAAGTGGCCAAACGACACGGTTTTCGTGTTGCCGCACCTTTGCACTATCGCTCGGCTTTTCAGCATATTAACGATGGTTATTGCGCCGCCGATATGGCTAAATTTCCGGACGTTTTCCCAATGACTATGGCTGATGTTTATGCCCGCCGCGAAATTTTAACCCTCACTGACTTTTTGTGGCAATAAAAAATGGAGTAATAATGGATATAATCGGCGAAATTTTGGGTTATGTTGCCGGCATTTGTACGGCCATTGTTTTCTTACCACAATCAATTCGCACACTCAAAACAAAAGACGTTAAAGGCTTAGCGTTATCGACCTATGTCATTTACAACATAGGCATGCTCTCTTGGATTTTATACGGCGTTTATCTGCACTCTATTCAGATGATCTTATTTAACAGTATTTCTTTTATCTTTTCTTCCATCATTCTATATATGATCATCACCCAAAAGAAATAGATATTCTAAATATCCAGATTATCAACAAACTTAGCGCGTTCGATAATAAAACGAAAACGCTGTTCCGGATCTTTACCCATCAAACGTTCCACCTGCCGTCTGGTTTCAAAATCTTCAGCG
>ONQU01000084.1 GCA_900320035.1 uncultured Rhodospirillaceae bacterium
AATTGAATAATAGCTGATTTTTTGTATTCAACCGAACTGTTTAAAATAATGTCAAATGCTAAGACCAAAAGAACATACAACACTCCCCACACAATCGGAAAAACAATGTTTGGTGGGGTGAGTGCTGATTTTTGAATAGAGGCGTAAAAATTTGCCATGCCGACTTGGTTGAAATAGCTGCAAAAGCCGGCAGTGATTAAGATGATAAGTAGGCTGAAGATGAAATTTAAATAGGCATTTTGAAACATTGCTCATTCCTCCGATATTTTATAGATATATCGGCATCATATTTTTTCAAGATATGTGTAAAAAATATATTGATTTTTGTCAAAAAAGGTGTATGATAAAGAAAAATCGAACAGCAAAGGAGCGTAAGATGGCACAGCAAGAACAAAAATATGGCACAAAATTTGAATTTTTAGGCGGTAATAATGAGTATCGCATCGGTGCCAGCAGCATACTGTTTGAACATAGTGAACCAGGTAAGCCGACGGCGCGGATTTTAGTTGATGACGGCGCCATGTTTCCGCCGGATTGGATAGATTATGATTCGGCGATTCCGGATATGCGAGATTATTTTGAAAACCCATACAGTAAAACAGAAAAACCGATTGATGCCATATTTGTTACGCACTGCCATGAAGATCATATTGGTGCGCTTTCTTTTCTGGCGGCAGCAAAATTTAAATTACCGACGATTTATACCAGTGAATATACAGCCAACATCA
This sequence comes from uncultured Rhodospirillaceae bacterium, assembly GCA_900320035.1. Classification (GTDB taxonomy): domain Bacteria; phylum Pseudomonadota; class Alphaproteobacteria; order RF32; family CAG-239; genus RUG410. The sequence continues at coordinate 729 of ONQU01000084.1, forward strand.
TAAAGCAGCAAATGAAAAACAACAGTGTGCCGGAAGAATATGTGCCACATATAGAAGTTATCAGAGAAGGTGAGGCAGTTGAAATCGGTGATAATATGAAAGTTGCGCCATATAATGTTTCGCACTCCACGGCTTTTCCGCTCGGTTTTCGCATTGGCACCACTTATGAAGGCAAAGATTTATTCGGCGGATCATTGCCGGGGGATTACCATTTGGATAAAGCACCTTTCGGTCCGGGGTTTGACGAGGAAAATTTTAAAAAATTTATGCCGGATTGGTTTATCAATTGCATTTTCCATGATTCAACCGCCGGTTCTACCGAATTAGTTGATGAAAACGGCGAAAGACAAATTCCAGATTTTAAGAAGGCGTTGGAAAATACGCTACGTCATATACGGCAACATCCGGATAAGCAAATATTTTCACCGGTAATTGCCCGCAGTGTTTCCAATTTAGCTATTGATATCCGAGCTGCCGCCGAAACCGGTCGCACGCTGCTTATTGCCAGCCGTGGTTTGCGTCAGGCGGTGAAAAGTTTGTTTGCCATTATGCATAATAAAGAACAATGGATTAAGGACGAAGTGGCAAGAATTAAGAGAGAAGAGCTTGAACAACGGAGAAATGATTATAAAAACGGTTCTAAAGTGCGCAAGGTTATCGCTAATGAAGAATTATTGATTAAAAATGTGCGTATGGAAGCAAATATAGCTACGGAACTGATGAGACTTCCGAATGGTGAAATGCTTGATTTGGAAAAAGTTATCTATAATGCGCATGATGTTGAGCATTCCGACATTGAAAAATATCTGCGGCTCTATCCTTATGAACAACGCTATAATATTATCAGCGGCGCGATGTTTGAAGATAAAAACGGTCATAAATCGACTTTGATGCTGATGAGCGAACAAAATAAAGTGTCGAGGGATAAAGACGGCCATATTAAAGGTAAGGGAATGACTGGACATCCGTTGTTCACGGTTGATGATAGAACATTGCTTGAATTTCGGCAGCGCTTTATTGAATCGATTATCGGTGAAAAATATAAGGCCCCGATTGCGCGGTGGCGTAGCAATGGGGCAGTTGTAAACATAACTGGCGATGATATCGATACGAAAATGCAACGTCCGGGGCACGCTACCGTGCAGGAAGACCAAAGGTTACGTCAGTTAACGGTTGAAAACTGTAAAAATCATGAAGATATTAAAAATGGTCGGCAAATTGTTTATGATGTGGCGGTGCACGGTGATGTCGAGCAACTCGCGGTAATGTCAAAAAATCTGCAGCAATATAAGGGATATCAAGGCAAACCTTTGTTGTGTTTTAACTCTGATGTTGTGATATTTACGCCGAATGGTGTTTATAAAGAAAAAGGAAAGACTTTTGCTGATCAAGAATGGTTGGGCGTAAAAGCTAGGAGTTTGACCGGTTCGGGAACCAATAATTTACTCATTGTTGATTTGTGTGACCATAATTTGAT
>ONQU01000097.1 GCA_900320035.1 uncultured Rhodospirillaceae bacterium
AATTTGCGTATCACCTAACCACAAACTTTGCCATAATGCCGCACCAAATCCGACCACAAAAAAGGCACTCCATATAATATTTAACATCTTATTCTCCCTAAACTAAGTATGTTAAATTTTCAGCAAAAAGCAAGTTGTTATCAAAATTTATTGACATTATACTACAGATAAATATTGACAAAATATTATTTTATGTTATATTTAACGTAAATTTAAGGAGAATATCAATGTCATATAAAAGCAAACATTTATCTAAACTGGTGCCATTAGCTACTTTGGTGGTTTTTACGTTATTGCATACTTCTTGTCAAAATAAAAATAAAGATAATGACAATCAAGGAATCGATAACACGGAACAGGGGTTACTCAATAAAAATGTTGTTAAAGTTTATGATAAGTATGGGACATCCGTTTCATTGTATCCGATGTCTGTGCCGCTGTACAATGCTCGCGGTCAACGGGTGAAAGACTGTTTGGTATTGACCAGAGGACAGGATGCAGCTCAATTTTCGGAATATAATTATGGCAAATTATCTTTGCATCAAGCACATTTGAATGACAGTCCGGATGCGGTTTATATTATGGTTGGTGAGCATAATGAAGTGGTTGGTGAAGACGGTCGCTTTATTGGCCTAGTGCTTGATGAAAAAGGAAATGTTGCCGTCGTTGCACCGCAAAATATGTCAAGTTATATTTCTGATTTTGAACGTGCAAAGGTACAGGAAGATCAAAGAGTAAGATTTGAGCATAAGTTTCCAAGAGTTGAGGCAGATGTTGCCGGCGACAAAATATCGGCTGAATTTACCGATTCAATAGCCAATGACAGTATTGTCGTTGATTCTGTAGGATATCATAAAACCTTATTTACGGAAAAACAATTTCTTGACACTTTGGTAACCAAAACTGGCGAATACGGAGAATAGAGATTTTTTTTAATTAATACCGCAAATTTACTTTCCGCAGTTATTGCGGATGTTTTTTGGAAGTATCTTTGTTGTAAAATAACTTCGTCAACTTTAAGACATCTTCGGAATTAAGAATTTTACGCACAGCAACTGTTTTTTGGAATGTATGACCGTGATAATAAGTGTGATGCCAGCGATATTCATCCTTTTGAAGACAGAAATTTTCCAACGGTTGCAGCCATAAACTTTCGGTAAATGGTCGATACAAACGGTTAAACCACTTGAGTGGGTATTTAATTGGATTCCAAGTTTCGGGTTGAGCATAATCTACAAAGATAGCCTTGCCACCGGTTGTTAAGCTGTTTAAAGCATTACCGATAACTGTTGCTCGTGTTTTGAGCGGTAATTCATGTAGCAAATTATAACAAATGACAATGTCGTACTTTTCATCCCATGGCATGGAAGCGTCATAATTCGTAATTGTCATATTATAATCGGCATATTTTTTTTCCGCTAAATTGATTTGAGCTTCGGAAAGATCAAAAATATCGAGTTTACCGTGTTGATGAACTTTATTATATACAGCACTGATTTCGTTGCCAAAGGTTAAGCCTATTTGTAAAACGTGGGCATTTTTGGAAATGTCACGCAACATATCTTTGATTAATTTATTGGTGGCAAAAAAACCGGTTAGCTGAACCATCCGCGGATCATCTAAAACTTCACAGATAGTCTGGTTATTATAAATTTTATTGAATAAAATATCCATATAAGGAGGTTGACTTTGTTTAATCATCGCATTGCTTCCTAATTTTTGTTTTCATCCAATAAGCCGAGTTGTGTCGCTTTTCGCACAGCTGCCAAACGATTGGTTACTTCCAAAGCCCGCATCAATAAAGTAATGTGAATCTTAATGGTTCCTTCCGTTAATCCGAGCTTATGGGCAATCAATTTATTAGGCAGACCTTCAGCCAAGCATTGCAAAACATCAGTTTGGCGTGGGGTTAATATTTTATCAGCCGTTCCGTTGTTATGGCTATTATGATGGTTATTATCTTTTGCACTGTTCAATTGTTCTATCAGTTCGCGCATCGGTTCCGGTGTGGTGGTGATGCTGATTTGCATCACTTCCGGCGGAATATACATACCACCGGCCAAAACCAAATTAATGGCACTTATAATAAGATTATTTGAAAACGATTTTGAAACATAACCTGAGACACCGATATCAAAAGTTTTTTGTAAAATACTACGGTCAAAAACTGCAGAAATAATGATAATTGGAACGTCCGGACATTCTGTATGAATTTTTTGCAGTGCTTCATACCAAGTTGCACCGGGCATGGCCAAATCGGTTAAAATTAAATCGAAATTCTTTTGCTCAACAATTATTTTAAAAATATCTGTATAGCTGTTAGCAAGGATGATTTCAGCTTCAGGATAATTTTTCCGAATGATAAATTCTAATCCTTGTAGAAAAAGTTCATGATCATCGGCAATTAAAATTCTCATAGTGAAATCCTCTAAAAAAATATGGTATAAATACATTCTTTAATTGGTATTATATAAAAAATGTGTTAAAGAATTTATAACATGTTTTATAAATGAGGACAATAGAAATGATTATTACAGTAGATGGTCCGGCCGGAGCAGGCAAGGGTACGCTTTCAGCTTTTTTGGCGCAAAAATATAAATTGGCATATTTTGATACAGGCATGGTCTATCGGGCAGTAGGTTTGCAGATGGTTTTGGATGGCAGAAGTTTGGAAGATATTGCGCAGGCTGAGAAAATCGCTCGGAATTTAACTTTTCCGCAGATGATGACGCTTGCCAAACATAAGGATTTTCGTTCTGATGTAGGGAGCTATGCCGCTTCGGTTGTTTCGTCTTATCCTTCAGTGCGTGCGGCTTTACTGAAAATGCAGCAGGATTTTGCGCTCAATCCAGTGTTTGCCGATGGGACGCCGGCCAATGGTGTTGTTTACGATGGGCGGGATACCGGAACGGTTATTTGTCCTCAGGCGGATTTGAAATTTTATATTACGGCACCGGTTGAAGTGCGAGCGCAAAGACGTTGTCGCGATTTGGTGGCTGCCGGTCTTGCTACAGATTACGATAAAGTTTTAACCGAAATGAAGGCGCGAGATGCACGCGATATGCAACGTGCTTCGGCACCACTTGTTAAGCCGGAAGGTGCAGTGGAAATTGATACCTCATTGTATCCGACGGAGCAAAATATGGCCGATATGGCGGCAATTATTGATAAAAAATTTGGCTTTTAGATATTTTTAAAATCTATGTGTTATATATAAACATAGAAAGGAAAGAAAGATGAAAAAAATTGCAATTGTTGGTGTGATGAATAGCAAAGGTCGGGAGTTGTTGAATCTGTTAGAAGAAAACGGCATGCCGGCAGATGATATTTTTGCGGTTGATGTTGACTGTCCTTTGGGAACGCAAATTTCTTACGGTGAAGATATCGATATGGATGTCTATAATTTAAAAGATTTTGATTTTGGTTCGGCTGATATAGCTGTTTTTGCAACTTCTGAAGAGCTTTCCAAACATTATGTACCGCGGGCGGCAGCTAGAAAGGCTTTTGTCATCGACTGTTCAGCAGCCTATACGATGGATACGGATGTTCCTCTGGTTGTGGCTGGTTTGAATGATGAAAAACTAACTGACACCAAGAAGGGAATTGTGGCTATTCCCTCACCACAAGTTGCACAATTATTGCTACCTTTGAGTAAAATCAATGCGCAGTATAAAATCAAGCGTTTGGTTGTTAATACATACATGGCCGTTTCGCTTTATGGGCATGAAGCAATGGATGAACTTTTTAACCAAACTCGTAAAATTTTTATGAACGAACCTCTGGTTGATGATGAAGAAATTTTTCATAAGCAAATCGCTTTCAATATTTTACCGCAAGTTGGTGAATTTATCGGCGATGAAACTAAACAAGAGTGGGCGATAAATGTAGAAATAAAAAGAGTTTTAGGGGATAACATTAAGGTTCATGCAAATTGTGCATTTGTGCCTGCTTTCATCGGAATTGGCGCTTTTGTGAATGTGGAATGCGGTAAAGAAGTTGACGTTGATGATGTGCGGAATATTATGCGTGATACGAAAGGTGTTGTGGTGTTTGATAAGCAAACCGATTTAGGCTATGTTTCACTCAATGACGTACAGGGAGAAAGCGATATTTACGTGAGCCGCTTACGCCAAGATGTTTCGGTAAAAAACGGCTTTAGTTTCTGGTGCGTGGCCGATGATTTACGTGCAGGAAGCGCACAAAATGCCTATAATCTGTTACAAATATTACTTAATAATAAGGTAAACTAATGAAGAAGTTTTTTAAAGTAATTTCAATTATTTTATGTGCGGCAATGCTTAATGGTGTTATTGCTGTGCAATCTAGTGAAGCAAGCACAACTGTGAGTTCGAAGGCTACTTTTGAGCAAGCGGTTGAACATCCTAAAATTTCTGCTGAATTGGAGAAAATGAAACTCAAATTGCAGAAAAAAAATATCACTAAAGAAAATATTGATGCGTATGCAACGCGTATGACGCAAGTTGAAACGGTTATTTTGAATAATCGCAAGGATATTGAAAAACAGATTAAGTTTGTGCAAAAGCAACTTGATGCCTTAGGGGAAAGCCCGAAAGAAGGAGAAACTGAAGATATTGCTATTACGACGCGACGTAATGATTTAGTACAGAAGTTGGCCGCTCTTGATAGAGTGATTAAAGAGTCTGATTTGTTAATGGTGCAAATTGAAGATTTGACTGTACAGATTTTAAATGCGCGGAACCAGAAACTTTACGGCGATATGATGACTAAACAGTCAGCTTTTATTAATCCGTTAGTGTTTTTCGAAGGTGTTAAAGCTTATGGAATTTTCTTCTGGGATGCCGTGAAGTCGCCGCTTGAATGGTATCAAAATTTGCCGGAAACTCAGCGCTCATACGCTTTGTTCAGCATTGTGGTAATGTTTATTATTTTGATGGTGGCGTTGGCTTTAGCTATTTTTTTGCGGCGCGTTATTCTTAATTATTGGGGATATAAATCAGATGTTGAACATCCGAGTTTCAGCCGTAAAGTTATTGCGGCTGTGGCTGTGGCATTTGCGCGAGGTGTTATTTTCGCCTTTTTAGTCGGCGGGTGCATTTTATGGATGATCAGTACCAAAATTTTTGAGGGCAGCCTCTTAGAAACCATTTTGATGACAACTTCTTTTGTGACTTTGCTGGCAATTTTTGAAGCAACCGTTTCTCGAGTAACGTTTGCACCGCATTTTCCGCAATGGCGGTTACTGAATATTGATAGTGAAAAAGCTTTGCGTTTTACGCGGATGATTTTTTTATTCATTATCGTGAATGCTGTGGCCAATATTCAATTATTTGTGGCGCAGAAAGCTGAATATTCTCTGGAAACAGTTCATTTTATGTTGATTATCAATTGTGCGGTTAAGGCCTTTTTCCTCATCTGGTTCACCCGTATTGCTTTCAGTGAGGAAAAGGAAGAAACAATAGATGAAACAGCAGATGTTGATGATAATCATGACCGCGGTGTCAAAATTATTGTTCTCAGTTATATTTTCTGCACCAGTGTTTTTATGTTGTCGCTTTTAGGGTATCCTGATTTATCGCTTTTTATTTTCAGCCACTTAATTATTTCACTGATTTTATGCGGATTGTTTGAAATTTTTCGCCGTTCATTTATTGATATCGTACGACTCATTATTCTTTCTGGACCGTGGATGAAAGGTTTACGCTATTATAAGAAAACAGCACAAAAAATTGACTTTTGGCTGAGGGCAATTATTAACCCGATTTTGATTATCGTACTTATTTTTACATTGTTGACATCTTGGGGATTACCAGCCGATTTTATGTTGGCGGCAGCGCGTAAATTATTGTTTGGGTTTAAAATCGGCAGTATTGAAATTTCGCTTCTGGCAATTGCTTTAAGTATCGGTGTCTTCTTTACCTCAATTACCATTTCACGTATCGTTAAAAATAAACTGGCGACTAATGTTTTAGCTAAAATCGATATGGACGATGGGGTGCGCCATTCACTGATTTCCGGAATTGGTTTTACCGGTTTTATCTTATCGGTACTGTTTGCCATTATGGCTTTAGGTATAGACCTGACAAGTTTAGCTTTCATCGCCGGTGCTTTATCGGTTGGTATCGGTTTCGGTTTGCAAGATGTGATTAAAAACTTGGTTGCCGGGGTTATTATCTTGCTAGAACGACCGTTCCGCGTTGGTGACTGGGTGGTTTTAAATGGTGTTGAGGGCAAGATTCAACAAATCAATATTCGTTCTACGGAATTGCTGAGTTTTGATAAGACAAGCGTTATCATTCCGAATGCGACGTTAATTTCCTCGACTGTGACCAATAAAACACATGATGATAATATGTCGCGGCAAAGTGTTGCGGTTGGCGTTGCTTATGGTTCAGATGTTGAGAAGGTTACAAAAATTTTACTCGATTGTGCAAATACGCATAAGCTGGTTATGAAGAATCCGGCACCATATGTCTTGTTCAAAGATTTTGGTTCTAGTAGTTTAGATTTTGAACTACGTTTTTATGTGAAGGATATTAACAGCGGTTGGACTGTACCGAGTGAATTGCGTTATACTATCAACAAACGTTTTACAGAGGAAGAAATTGAAATTCCGTTCCCACAAGTTGTTGTACATCAAGGGAATTAAACTTTGTGCGGTAAAGCAGCATAAATATAATCGCTAAGACAATTTGGTAAAATGGAAATAAGCCATGCAGCAAAGCGCATCGGCCAAGGAAAGGCAATTAAGCCAACATTCTTATCCACCCGTGTGGCGATAATTTGCGCTGCTTTTTCGGCGCTCATAAAGAATGGCATCGGGCAGGTGTTTTTATCGGTAATACGCGATTTTACGAAGCCCGGACAAACAACATTAACCTGAATACCATCTGGTCGCAGTTGATTGCGCAAGGCTTCACCATATGCTTTAACACAGGCTTTGGAAGCGCTGTATGACGGGCAAGCCGCCAAACCATGATAACCGGCAATAGAAGAAATAATGACTAATGTTTTACGGCTGTTCGGTTGCGTTTTGAAAATTTCTATTGTCGGCGTGATTGTGTTTAAAACACCCATAACATTGGTATTAAAGGTGTTGTAAATATTATCACTTGTTTCTTCACCGGTGGAAATGCCGGCATTGGCATAGACGATATCGAGAGGTGCTTTTTGGTGACTATCGTTAATCCAAGCCGCCATATTTTCTCGGTTTGTGACATCAATTTGTTTGATTTCAGCTTCAGCCCCCAGGGCTTGACAACGCTTTTGCACGGCCTCCAAGCGCTCTTTGTTGCGCCCGCTTAAAAACAAACGTTGACAGCCACGTGCTGCATAATATAAGGCCAACGCCTCACCAATACCTGAAGATGCACCGGTAATCAGAATATTATCAAAACTTTTCATTTATTTTCATTTCAAACGATGATTGGCAACCAAGATGTCAGTCTGCGGTGGTAATATTTCGTTTACCACTGAGCGATTCCTTGATGAAGTTTAATTGCTCTTGAACCATTGCATTATCTTGATATTTTTCAAAAGCGGCATTAACGCGTTCCTCAAAGGTTCCATCTTTACCTTTGAAAATAAACATGAAAGCACGTGTACAAGCTTTAATAACGGATTCATCAATACCGCTACGTTTCATACCGATAACATTTAGGCCGCGCAGGCGTGCCGGCATACCGTTGGCAATACCGAACGGGATCACATCACGAGCAACACCGGAAACACCGCCAATCATAGCCTTCCGACCAATATGTACAAATTGATGGACAGCGCAGTTGCCACCCAAAATGACCCCATCACCCAAATGAACATGGCCGCCGATAACGGCATTGTTTGTCATGATAACACCGTTACCAACCACACAATCGTGTGCAACGTGAGAGTTAACCATAAACATACCATCGTCACCAACAACTGTGATAAAGTGCTCCTTTGGAGTTCCCGATTGCATGGTTACATTTTCGCGAATGATATTGCGCTTACCGATAATCAATTTAGATTCCGGTTGAAACTCATTGCCATGATCCTGCGGACCGCATCCCAAACGTGCTCCCGGAAAAACGATGGTTCCTTCACCGATTTCAGTATTGCCGTAAACGGTTACCTGTCCTAAAAGTTTAACATTTTCGCCAATTTTGGCTTGTGAACTTATCCAGCACATCGGTCCGATTTCGGCAGTTGCAGCAATTTGAGCGCCATCTTCAATAACGGCAGTTGGGTGAATTTTTACCATGTTATAAAATCCTTTTTTCAGTTAATAATTTTCTTTAGGATAAAAGTCACCGAAGCTAATTGCAACACAAAAAATGTTACAATTTATTTCTACCATTTATTACAGATAATTTTTCAAGATTGATTTTTTAAATTTGATGTGAGTTTTATTGCTTTTAGCGCAAAATAAAGTTGCAAATCAAAGAAAAATGGTTATGATAACAACTATTGTAAAACAAAGGGAGATAAATGCATGAAGAAAAGTATGGTAATAACACTGGGTGTGTTTCTGGCAACGACTTCTGCTCAGGCGTCGGTTCAAGAGTTGATAGCCAAGGTTAAAAGTCAAGATATCAATGCCGTGCAAGAAATGTTAAACAAAGGCGAAGACGTTAATGCACAAAACGAACAGGGAAGTACGGCTTTGCACTATGCCATTGCCTTAGATAATGCAGAAATGACGCGTTTGTTGATTGAAAACGGGGCCAATCTGTATGTGGCTAACGATAAAGGTTGGACACCGCTGAAGATTGCTGAAAAGAAAAATGTTAAAAACGTGACGGCAGTTCTTGATGAAATGACCGCAAAAGCCAATACGTTAGCCAATAAAGAACAAAATGAAGCGCAAACCATTGCCGCAGAACGGCAACTGTTGCAACGCGCAGCAGCTGAGATCGAAGAAGCACGTGATGCTCAGAAGACAGCTCTTGCTGCCCAAGAAGAAGCGGAAACAAAGGCCTTGATTTTACAAAGCAAAGTTGCGATGTTGGAAAAAACTTTGGCTGAAAAATCAAAGGCTTTGGCTGAAGCTGAAAAGAAAATGGCCGAGCAGGCTCAAGAAAATAGCAAAGCGCCGGTAGCTACCGCTAAAGCCAAAAAAGCAGAGCAACCTGTTGCCGCTAAAACACCCGACGCCAAGCCGAAAAAGGTTGTGCCGGCACCGAAAAAGACAGCCCAACCGAAACCGCAGCCGGTTAAAGTTCGCATTCCGCAACCATCAACATTTCATGCCAATATGACAGACGGTGCTGATGAAGTGGTTTATTGTTTGAATTTACTCGGTCATGGTGAAAATCAACATATGTTGCGTGCTGCAGAGTTTTATGCAGCCGGTAATGGGGTTCAAGAAGCGCATTATAAGCAGATTGTTGCTTATGTTGATGAATTTTATCAATCGGCCGACGATCAATCTTTAAAGCAACGTGTTGAGACGTGTGGTAATGTTATTACACCGAAAGATACTGCGGAGCAAAATAAGATTATCAGAAGTTTAAATAAGTCTTTAGGTAATTAAAAAAATGTTTAATTATTAAGAATGTATCTTTATTAAGTTAAGATACAAATGATTAGTGTTGTAAGAGGAAGGATATGACAGATATTTTGGAGCAACTGAACAAGGTTCGTCGCGGTGTAATGTTTGTGATCGAAGCACCGTCAGGAACAGGAAAAACAACGATTATTAAGAAATTATTGGCCGAAGATAAAAATTTAAAATTTTCGGTTTCGGTTACAACCAGAGCACGCCGAGAAGGTGAAGTTGACGGCGTTGATTATATTTATGTAACTGATGAACAATATGATAAATTATTAGCTGAAGATGCTTTTTATGAGGCAGTTGATTCGCTGTACGGCGGTCGTTACGGAACCTTGCGTTCGGAAGTTGATAGTTTTTTGAATGTCGGACAAGATGTTGTTTTTGATATGGATTGGCTTGGTATGGAGCAAATGAAGAAAAAAGCCCCGAATGATGTTGTTTCAATTTATATGTTACCACCATCAATCAAAGAATTGCGCCGTCGCTTGGAAGGCCGTCATACAGATAGCATTGAAAAGATAAATAAACGGATGAGTGTGGTTTTGGAAAAAATGGCACACTGGACGGAGTATGACTACGTTATTGTTTGTCTTAATCCGGAGCAGGCAACCGAAACCATTCGTAAAATTATTACCGCTGAACGTTTAAAACGCGTGCGGCAGACAGGATTGAAAGCATTTACACAAAGTTTAATCGATGAGGTTAAAAACGGTGAACATGCCTAGTGGAGTGAGTTTATGCCGAAGATATACAATTCAATAGAAGATTTGGTTGGTCATACGCCTTTGTTGCGCCTCAATAAGGTGATGCAAAGGTGCGGTTTGCAAGCTGATTTGCTCGTCAAATGTGAATTTTATAATCCGGTTTTTTCCATTAAAGATCGTGTGGCACTCAATATGATTAACAAGGCACCATTTAGCAAAATTAACAAGGATACGACATTTATTGAGGCAACTTCCGGTAATACCGGAATTGGCTTGGCAGCCTTTTGTGCGGCGCGCGGCTACCGATTGATTATTGTGATGCCGGAAAATATGGCGCCGGAAAAAATTGCTTTAATTCGTCATTTTGGTGCCGAGGTTATGTTAACACCGGCTGAGGAAGGCATGGCCGGCGCGATTCGGAAGGTGGAAATCTTAAAAGAACGCTCAGGAAACCTTATTGAATTTAAGCAGTTTGAAAATGAGGCTAATGTTGAAGCACATAAGCTGACAACCGGTGCGGAAATTTTGGAGGATACCGCTGGCAATATTGATGCGATTGTTTGCGGGGTTGGTACGGCTGGAACTTTGACCGGCTTGGCCTCTATGCTGAAATCATGTGTACCCGATTTATATGTGATGGCGGTTGAGCCGGCCGAAAGTGCGGTTTTAAGCGGTAAACCGAAAGGCATACATCGTATCGGTGGTATTGGAGCCGGATTTGTGCCGCCACTTTATAAAGCCGAACTTGTTAATGAGATATACCCTGTTTCAACCAATGAGGCTTTTAAGATGAGCCGCTTTATAGCTCATACGGAAGGTTTACCGGTCGGTGTTTCCGCTGCTGCGGCATTGGTTGGTGCTATTGATTTAGCGCATCGAGATGAAATGAAAAACAAGACGATTGTGACAATCTTACCGGATAGTATTGAGCGATATTTAACTGATTCATTTTTTACGACAACGGAGAATAATATTTCATGAAGTTTTTTTCCATTCTCAGCCGTTATATAACGCGACAATTTTTAGCTAATTTCTTTATGGTATTTTTTGCAATTTTAGGCATAATTTTGCTGTTTGATTCAATAGAAGCGTTACGGCGCGTTTCCGGTCGTGAAGATGTCACTTTTTGGTTTACGGTGCAATATGCGGTAACGCGCATTACAAAGACGGTAGAAATTGTGATACCGTTTGTGGTGATGGTGGCAGCAATGATTACTTTTTGGCGCTTAAGTAAAAATAATGAATTTGTGATTATTCGTACCGCCGGCGTTTCGATTTTTAGTTTTTTACGGCCGCTGATTATTATGGCATTTATACTCGGTGTGGCAAATATTGCCTTATTTAATCCGATTGCAGCCAAAATGTTTGAATGGCACGAAGTTTTAAGCTATCGCTTAGCCAGTCGCAATCCTAATGCCATGCTCTTTTCCAGCAAAGGTTTATGGATACGCGAGGCTGTTGGAGAGGGAAAAATATTACTGATTCAGGCTAAAACTTTGCGCCAAGAACCGGATAATTCACTGTGGATGCGTGATATTAGTATTACCGAATTAAACAGTTCTTCTCAAATTACTCAGGTTTATGAGGCTTATTTTGCTACTTTAGAGGGAAATAAATTTCATCTCAAAGACGTCAAGCACATTGTGGGCGGAATGCCGGTCGAAAATATGACCGACTATACTTATAAAACTAATATTGATATGCAGCGGATTAAAGAGAATTTTATTGAACCTGATGCCATTTCATTTTGGCAGTTACCGGATACAATAGCTTTTTATGAAAATGCCGGATTTTCAGCGCGGTTACACTGGATGCGTTATCTTAATTTATTACTTTCGCCATTTTTATTGGTTGGCATGCTGATGATGGCAGCTGTTTTTATGTTGCAAAACACTTTACGTGGCTCTGCGATCATGTGGCGTGTCGTGATTAGTATCGTGACAGGTTTCTCTATTTATTTTCTGTCACAAGTTGTATATGCGTTTGGTATTAATGGTTATATACCGGTTTGGCTAGCTGTTTCAGCGCCAACAATTATTATTTTGTTGATGACAACATCTTTACTTGTGCGTACAGATGAAGTTTAATTAAGTAAGGAGTATAAAAATGAATATGACAACAATTTTAATTTACGCGGTGGCCGCCATTATTGGCTTTTATGCGTTTAAGTTTATCTTAAAACTGCCATTCTATTTATTAGGAATCGCCCTTTTATGTGGTTTAGGGTGGTTTGTGTTTTATTATTTATTTCCGTTGCTCGGTAATTAGCCGGAAATTCTGGTATTAAAATAAAATTCAACGCATTTTTCGAGCTGATTAATCATCCGATTGTAATTCTCCGGCATATTTGTGATGATGTATGGATCATTAGCATCAAAATGATAGAGAAAACATTTTAAAATTTGCCCATATACCACATTGATCTTTTGAGCCGTATGGGTGATGTTGACATTTGCTTCGGCTAAAACGTAAATGCTTTCACACAACTTCCGCAATCCGTCTTTATGAAAGATGCGTTTATGCAAAAGATAATACAGGAAACTATCATTTTTCATTTCATAATTGCTATTTAAAATCTCATCTGCGTTCATTATGTAACTCGTTAAACACTAACCATTCTGAATTCTATAACATCAATTTAATTAAAAATCAAACAACATTTATACAATAAGTAGATGGTGTTGCCGGATACAATGCTTTTTCCGAGGTTTATTGCAAACCGCATAAACGCATGGTATCTTTAGCAATCATCAATTCCTCATCGGTCGGAATCATAAAGACTTTAACCTTGGAATCTGGTGTCGAAAGCATTGTACGCGTGGCATGCAATTTATTGTTTTCTTCATCGATTTTAATGCCGAGAAAAGCCAACTTTTCCATCACCATATGCCGCATCACTACACCGTTTTCACCAACACCGGCGGTAAAGACAATGGCATCAACACCGCCTAATTCGGCAATGTAACTGCCGATAATTTTGACTAGCGAGTGAACATAGCATTTGGTGGCTAATAAGCATTTTTCATCGCCATTTAGCAAACCAGCCTCAATATCACGATTGTCGGAATAACCGCACAAAGCTAACATACCGCTTTGCTTGTTGAGCATATTATTAACCTCATCAGCCGAAAGTCCGTCTTTTTTCATAATATAAAGTGGAATATACGGATCAATATCGCCGGAACGTGTTCCCATAATTGTGCCGGCCAGAGGTGTAAATCCCATCGAGGTATCGACACATTTACCATTATCAATAGCCGCCAATGAAGCACCATTACCTAAGTGGCAAGTAATAATTTTGCCTTTTTTGCCAATCAGCTTTGCGCATTCTTCGGCAACATATTGATGTGATGTTCCGTGAAAACCATAGCGACGAATTTTATTACGTTTGTATTGATCTTCCGGCAGAGCATAAAGATAAGCCTCCGGTGCCATGGTCTGATGAAAAGAAGTATCAAAAACTGCCACTTGCGGCACATTCGGCAAAACCTCCTGCACGGCTTTAATACCTAAAACATGTGCCGGATTATGTAATGGTGCAATTTCAGATAAACTGGCAATATCTTCAACAACTTTTTCATCAATTATCACTGAGCCTTTGAAAATATCTCCGCCTTGCGCTACCCGATGTCCGACGGCACTCAGCTCATCCATACTGGTTAAGGCACCATCAAGCAAGAATTTAAATACACCTTTAATAGCTTCCGAGTGTGTTGGTAACGGCATCAGATGTTCTTGCTTCGGACTCTCGCCATATTGGATTTTAATTACCGAATTTGCCATGCCGATTCGTTCAGCAATACCCTTAGAAACAACATCATACTTTTCTCCTTCAACATTATAAAGCTGAAATTTAAGAGAAGAAGAACCACAATTAATAACTAAGATTTTTTCCATTTTTATCTCCTTACTTATTTTGCCGCTTGTATGCAGGTAATGGCAACAGCGCCGACAATATCTTCAGCAAAACAACCGCGTGACAAATCATTGACCGGGGCATTTAAGCCTTGCAAAATCGGACCATAGGCCTCACAACCGCCTAAACGTTGTAATAATTTATAGCAAATATTGCCGGCTTCCAGATTTGGAAAAACCAAAACACGAGCCTTTCCACCCACCGAACTACCCGGTGCTTTTTTGGCCGCTACTGCCGCATTTAAAGCCGCATCGGCCTGTAATTCTCCGTCAATTTGAATGCCCAAATTTTTATATTCTTCTGTTTGTAGGGCTGTCCGTGCCAGCTCGGTTGCGCGCACCACTTTATCAACCATCTCACCTTTGGCCGAACCTTTTGTTGAAAAAGACAGCATGGCAACATTTGGTTGAATATCAAATTGTATTGCCGTTTCCGCTGCATCTAAAGCGATGTCGGCCAATTCTTGTTCGCTTGGGTTAATCACAACACCACAATCGGTAAAGATATATGGTTCATCTTGGCACAGCATAATAAAAAACGATGAAACGCTGCGTCCTTTTTTGGCTGATTTAATAATTTGCAGTGCCGGTCGAACGGTATCGGCCGTAGAATGATTGGCGCCGGATACCATACCATCAGCGTGGCCGGATTTAATCATTAAAGTACCGAAATAGTTGTGATTTAAGGCTAATTTTGCCGCATCTTCATGACTTAACCCTTTTTCTTTACGTAAATTATAAAGTAATTCTGTATATTCTTCCAAATGTGAGGATGTCGGCGGATTAATAAAAGTTATACCGTCAGTACGCCAACCTTTTGTTTTAAAATGGTTTTCCAAATCCGCTTCATTACCGAGTACAATCAAACGTGCCGCACCCTCTTCGGAAATTAGATGTGCGGCTTCCAAGACCCGTTCATCTTCCCCTTCCGGCAGAACAATGGTCTTCATTTGTTGCTTGGCTTTAGCCAGTAATGTTTTAATATAATTACTCTTAATCATTTTTACATAATCCTTTTTTTACTGAATTATCTCTACATAACACAGCTTTCATTAATAAATCTATAAAATGTTTTGCTTTTTATACATATTTGTAATATATTCTAGCAACAAGATATATGGAGAACGATCATGCGATTTTTAGCAATTTTTTTGATGTGTTTGACATTTTGGACGACCGATGGACAAGCCAAAATGGATTTTGCGGCGGAAGTAAATGTAGATGTTACGGCTGAAGATGCGGTGCAAGCTAAAGAACAAGCTATGCGTCAGGCACAGCGTGAGGCCTTTATAGAGGTTGTTAGTAAATTAACTGATGCTGAAAATGTGGTTAAGTTGCAGGAGTTGAGCGATGATGAGATTGTCCATTTTGTGCGTTCGGTTGGTGTTGGTGATGAAAAAACCGGCGGCAATAAGTATGTGGCGGTTTTGACTGTACAGCTTGATGAGGCTCTTTTACGCGATTATCTGGCGGAAAATGATATGATTGAAGCCGAAACTGCAGAGTTGTTGGTCGTTCCGGTTTTTAAACCGGTAGAAAGTTATAATCCGCTCTTATGGGAAAGTGATAATTTATGGCGGCAGAGTTGGTTTGCTAAAGGCATAATTAAATTTGGTACCATGCAAATACGCACAGTTGGCGAGCGTTTTCGTGATGTTAATAATTTGAATGCCGATACTGCTTTATATATGGATTCAAAGCTTTATGAGACTTTAAGTGAGCGTAATGGTTCAGATAAAATTTATGTGGTTTATGCGCAGACAATGTCAAATGGCGATTTAAAAATCGTTGTTAAAAATATAAAAAACAAAGAAGAAGATAGTTTTACCGTTTATAATGACGGGAGTGACAATATATTTGATAAAGCCATTGAAAAAAGCGTGATGTTCATCTCTAATATGGAGCGTAATGCGAGATATAATGAACGTCCGACGGCAGCCGGAACTATCAATGCGGTTTATATGTATGAAAATATGAAAGATTGGCTCGGAAAAAGCACGGCGATGGATGCATTGCCGATGGTTGAGGGAATTGACACCAAAAGTTTTGGTGGCGGTAAAGTTAATTTTACGATTCGTTATACCGGAGCTTTGGATGATTTATGGCAAGCACTTCAGGAGCTTGGTTTAAGCCATGAAGCAATCGATAATTACTTTATTATAAGGTAAAAAAATAATGAGCACAAAAGAAGTAGGATTACAACGCTATATTTTAATTTTTGCCGTGCTAATTATTGTCGGCTTTCTACTATATATTCTACGTTCGGTTTTATTGCCTTTTATTGTCGGTATAGCTATTGCTTATTTTCTGGATCCTTTGGTTAGCCGTTTGGCCGGAAAACATAAAATTTCACGCAATAGCGCCACGATTGTGGTTATGGGACTGTTTCTGCTTATCTTGTTGCCATTGATTGTGCTGTTAGGTAGTGCGGCAATTTCTCAAGTTGGGCAGTTTTTAGCCAATATGCCGCAACATTTAAGCGGATTCGGCCAAAAAATGCAACAGTGGATTCATCAGTTACAAGTCTATTTACCAATGCTTTCTTTTGAAAACATTGAATCCGCTTTACAGGAAAACTTTGGCGATTCGTTTAAGCCTGTATTAAAATTAGTGCGCGGCGTTGCCTCCAACGGTTTTGCTCTGATTAATGTGTTATCTCTGCTTCTGATTTCGCCGGTGGTGGCATTTTATATGTTACGCGATTGGCCGGATTTTACCGATAAATTATTTGCTTTAGTGCCACAAAAACACAAAAAAACGGTTGCTGATGGGGTTAAACAGGTTAATCGCATTATTGCCGGTTATTTGCGAGGCCAAGTTTTAGTTTGTTTAACTCTCGGTAGTTTCTATTCTTTTGGTTTGTGGCTGGTTGGACTGGAACTTGGCCTAATGGTTGGTTTTTTAGCCGGTTTGATTTCATTCATTCCGTATGTTGGTTCAATCTCCGGATTTTTGATGGCAATGGTATTAGTTATCACGCAATACGGCACGCTACCGAAAATTATTGCGGTGATAGCGGTTTTTGCTATCGGACAATTTTTAGAGGGTAATTTTTTAACCCCGAAGTTGGTTGGTGAAAACATCGGATTACATCCGGTTTGGGTGATGTTCGCTTTACTTGCCGGCGGTGTACTCCTCGGGTTATTGGGAATGATTATTGCCGTACCGGTCGCCGCATGCCTTGGTGTTTTCTTGCGTTATTTAATAAAAAATTATAAAAAGAGCCCGCTATACTTGGAGTATTAATCTTAATTTTTTTGGCGAAGTCTATTGGCAGCATCACTAAGACGCAGAACAAAATATGCGGCGCATTGCTCGGCCGGAAGGCCGGTTGATTTACAATCTTTTTCAGCATCATACAGAGCTTTCATAATACGTAACAAACGTTCTTTGTTCCATATCTGCAATTGTCGTTTAAAAGATGCTTTACGATAAAACATTAATGGTGGGCGTAAAGAAGATATTGCTTCATCAATTGTCCTACCATTTTCAGTTTGCGCAACACAATCAAGCAACTTACCATAGTGATAAGCAATTTGCCGAATAAGTGTTGCCGGTTCTTGCCCTTCTTTTAATAGTCGTGCAAACATATCACAAGCCTTGCGTGTGGCACCATCTGCTACAAAATAGCATAAATCTTCAATATTGGCACCGGCAACATCACTAACGGCAGCTTGAACATCTTGTGCGGTAATATCCTGTCGATTTCCCATATATACGGCTAATTTATCAATTTCGCTTTGGCTGAGTTTGCGATCGGGCGATAAACGTGAGCACAAAAGTTGCAAGGTTGGCACATCAATGTTGAGGCCTTTTTCTCTCAACATACTTTGTGCCACCATCCCCAAATCTTCTTCTCGATCATCATAACAACCGCAGATAATTACATCTTCTCTGTCTTTAGACCAGGTAATCAATGGTGAACGAGTATTTAAGCTTAATGAACTCAAAATAAGTACATTTTCTGATTTTGTTTCCGGCAACATACTCTTTAAAAGCGCGGTCATATTGTTATCAGCATTTTTAACCACAATTGCACGCCGCCCCCCCATGAGCGATTGAGCGTGAAATTCGGCATAAACTTCACCGCCATCTTTAGAAATATTATCCATATCAAGCTGAACATAATTAAAGGCATCTTGCGTGCTACCACAAACCGCTTCAGTGCACTTTTTTTGCAAATCAATAATTGCTCCCTCATTAGTGCCGAACAATACAATGCACTTAATGTTTGTGCCAAGGTTTCTAAGTGTATTTTCCAGCTGATTTTGTTTAAAATTCATCTGGATTACCGCGCTTGGTTTTGGTTGAGTGGAAATAAGCTCCAATTCTCAGCGAAATATCGTTAGCAATAATTTTAGCCCCGTCTTTTTCAATTTTCTTTTTATCCATAGAAGTTGAATACGGATTATCCAACAAGTCATAGCTGAGGAATACCCAACTGTTGCCGCTGATAAGTTTGCCTTTTTCTTTGCTCCACAATTCATAATTAACCGAATATTTCACCTTTTCGCGAGTAGCGGTAATATCATCACGCAGAGCCTGTTGCGTTACAGTTTTATCAACCGGTTGCAACTTTAAGAAATACTTGGCGCATTTTGGCGTGCCATACGGATTAAACGTATCCATCAACTCATTTTTAATCAGCTGACCGATACGGTCTGTTACCGTTTCGACCTTAATTTGTGCCATTTCGCGCACAATATCGGCATTATATTCATTATTATAATACCATAAATCTTCACCACCGGTTTTTTCCACATATAATGGTTCAAAACCGCAAGCTCCTAAACTGCACAATGCCGTTACGGCAACTATTTTTTTCCAACTATACAACAATGTTCACAATCCTATTTGGTACAACAATGATTTTTTTAATCGTTACGCCTTCCAGCTGGCGTGCGACATTTTCTAATTTTAAAGCTGCGGCTTGCGCATCTTCTTTAGAAGCCGTTTTTGCAATAGTAATCGTACCGCGCATTTTACCATTCATCTGCACGGCTAAAGTAACAGTTTCATCTTCAGCTAATTTAGCATCACCTTCCGGCCAGCTTTCAGCGACCAGAAGATTATTATGTCCCAGACGTG
This sequence comes from uncultured Rhodospirillaceae bacterium, assembly GCA_900320035.1. Taxonomy (GTDB): domain Bacteria; phylum Pseudomonadota; class Alphaproteobacteria; order RF32; family CAG-239; genus RUG410. Next base: position 19,219 of record ONQU01000097.1, read on the forward strand.
CCCACATTTCTTCGGCTAAATGCGGTGTAAATGGGCATAAAAGTCTCAGCAAAGTTTCATACAACTGTGCTGGGATCTTTTCTAAGCCGCTTAAGTAATTAACATAAGTCATCAATGAAGAAACGGCTGTATTAAATTTCATCTGGTCAATACGCTCCGTTACTTCCAAGATGCATTTATGCATAGCGCGTAAATCATCGGCCGTCGGTCTAATATCAGCGTAAACTTTCTGGAACAAGCCATATACTTTCCCAACAAAGCGATATACACCGTTCAAGCTTTCTTCCGACCACATTGCCACTTGATCAAATGGTCCGATGAACATTTCATACAAACGGAATGTATCGGCGCCGTAATTTTCAACAATATCATCCGGATTAACCACATTGCCGCGTGATTTACTCATTTTTTCACCATTAGCGGCTAAAATCATACCATGTGATGTGCGCTTCTGATAAGGTTCCGGCATTGGAACATAACCGCAATCATATAAAAATTTATGCCAAAAGCGTGAATATAACAGGTGCAACGTCGTATGTTCCATACCGCCGTTATACCAATCGACATTCATCCAATATTTAAGCGCTTCCTTAGAGGCAAATTCTTTATCATTATGTGGATCGCAGTAACGCAAGAAGTACCATGATGAACCCGCCCAATTCGGCATCACATCAGTTTCACGCCGTGCTTTACCACCGCATTTAGGACAAGTTGTATTAACCCAATCAGTGGCATTGGCGAGTGGCGATTCACCATTATCATTCGGCCGATAATCAGGAACTTCAGGCAATGTTAATGGGAGCTGATCTTCATTAATTGGCTGCCAGCCGCAATGTTCACAATAAACCATTGGGATTGGTTCACCCCAATAGCGTTGGCGTGAAAATACCCAATCGCGCAGTTTGAAATTAACTTTTGCATGTCCGAAACCGTGTTCCTCTGCATATTTAATAGCAGCCGCCATAGCTTCTTTCTTATCCATACCATCCATAAATCCGGAATTAATATGCACGCCGTCTTCTTCCCAAGCTGCCTCTGAAATATCGCCGCCGGCAAGCACTTGAATAATCGGCAGATTAAATACCTTAGCAAAATCATAATCGCGCTGATCATGCGCCGGCACCGCCATAATAGCGCCGGTGCCGTAACCTGTCAGTACATAGTCGGAAATAAACACCGGAATCAGCGTTCCCGTATATGGATTTTTAGCCTTTATTCCCTTTAGTTCTACGCCGGTCTTAGTGGTATCTGTCGTGCGTTGTAATTCTGACTTTTTAGCCGCTTCATCAACATAATTTTGCACTTCTGCGGCATTAGAAAATTCACCCATCAACTCTTGCACAAAATGATGCTCCGGTGCCATAACGGCATAGGTTGCACCAAAAATTGTATCCGGTCGCGTGGTATAAACCACCATTTGTTTGTTGAGCAAATTGCCGTTGTTATCGGTTAATTCAAAAGCCAGTTCCGCACCTTCAGAACGACCAATCCAGTTGATTTGTGTTGATTTTACCCGTTCAATAAAATCCACTTTTTCCAAATCGTTAATCAAGCGGTCGGCATATTTGGTAATGGCCAACATCCATTGTTCTTTATCTTTGCGCACCACCTGTGCACCGCAACGCTCACAACAGCCGTTCACCACTTCTTCGTTAGCCAAACCGACTTTGCATGACGGACACCAGTTAATGGCAATTTTATCTTTATAAGCCAAACCGTGTTTGAAAAATTGGATAAACATCCATTGTGTCCATTTATAATATTCCGGATCACAAGTGTTAAAGCATCTGTCCCAATCAAAACTAAAACCGAGAGATTTTAATTGGCGGGTAAAGTTAGCAATATTTTCTTTGGTCGAAATCGCCGGATGCACACCAGTTTTAATGGCATAATTTTCCGCCGGCAAGCCAAACGCATCAAAACCCATCGGATATAAAACGTTAAAACCTTGCATCCGTTTTTTACGGGCAATAACATCGAGAGCTGTATAAGAACGCGGGTGTCCGACGTGCAAACCGGCACCGGACGGATATGGAAATTCAACCAAAGCATAAAATTTTTCTTTATTATGATCTATTTCAACTTTATATGCTTTTTCATCTTCCCAAATTTTTTGCCATTTTTTTTCAATGGTTCTAAAATTATATCTTTCTTCATGTTGCCATTCCTGACGCCATTCTTCCCACGTTTGTTTACCATTATATCGTGCGTTTTCCGCCATTTTATCCTCTCTTTTAAAGTATCTAACTTGCCTCAAGCTAGCACATATTTTATTTAATTTCAATGCCATTAACGTTTATGCACATCTAGATTATACGAATTTGCTCGACAAAAGCAAAAATATGTGTTATATTTAAGGCAGGTAAGCAAGATGGAGGCAGTCATGGCTGATATGGATGGTGATTTCAGAAAATTTTTAGAATCATATAAGGCAACGCGTGATTTATTGGCAAAATATGACGAGGCTAAAACCGAAGATGAAAAAAATAAAATTTTATTTTCGTTGCAGAGCGAATATGGTTCAAAGTTTCTTAATTGGTCAAAGTTACCGATAGAACTTAAAGAAAAATATCAGACGACCGGAGCCCCGCAATGGGTTTTAGATATTGCAGCGGAGCGCAATAGTAACGAACTCAGAATTTTAGTGGAACACCCTGAAATCAATTCGCGTGAACAGTTTGAACAACAAGTACGCATTGAAGAACAAAAAATAGAAGAAGCTTATAAAAAGACACGTGAAGAGTTTAAAGTTTCTGCTGCAGCTGTTGCCGTTATTGCAGCTCCGATTGTTGTGGCTGGTTATACGCAAAAAGCAGCAGAGGATTTGGCCAGCGAACGTTTATTCCGTGATGATTTATTTGCTAAAATAGGCAGACGTAAGCCGACATTCTTTGAACTTGGTATGATTATTAAAAGTCATCAGAAGACTTGGGAAATTATTCACAAGGAATGGAGAGAACACCTTCCTGAACGCTATTTGATTCACTTATTGGCGCAATATAACCGCGGAAACATTGATGCAGGAAAATTGGTACCGCAGTTGGCCGATACGATTCAACGTATTCATACGGAAGGTCATATCGAACATCTTGACAGATATTTAAAATTCCCGTTGGTCAGAGCAAAATTACGTCACCTCAATCCGGAAAAAACGGATGAGTTATTGGAAATTATCGGGCGACAAATTCATGGCGGAAATCGTCATCAAAAATATAATCAAGTCGGATTAAAAGAAAAATTAGATATAAACAGTAAAGAAATACCGGAAGATGTGATGGTTGTTTTGCAGAAAATCAAGGATGCACAGGAAACCAAACCTTTCGACAGATTACGTGAAAAATCACGTGTGCGTATTGCTAAAATAAATGCTAAATGAATACTTGCTAAATTTTGGCGTATTTTTAGATATATTCAAAAACAAAAAACACCGATTCGAGACGGTGTTTTTTTGTTGCATTATTAGGCGTAATTTA
>ONQU01000021.1 GCA_900320035.1 uncultured Rhodospirillaceae bacterium
AGCAGCCGGACACGATGCCAAAAAAGTGGCAAACTGGATGATGGGTGACTTTTTTGCCATGCTTAATAAAAAACGCTTGGATATCAGTCAAAGTCCGATAACGGCAGAAAATTTAGGCGCTTTGGTAGAGTTAATCAGTAAAGAAGTCATATCTGGTAAAATCGCCAAAGATGTATTTGAAATTATGGCTCAAACTGGAGAAAATCCAGAAAAAATAGTGGAGGAACGCGGTTTAAAACAAGTCACAGATACCGGTGCAATTGAAGGTATTATTGATGCGGTAATAGCGTCCAATCCGGATAATGTAACCGCATATAAAAATGGTAAAACAAATTTAGCCGGCTGGTTTGTGGGGCAGGTGATTAAACAATCGCAAGGCAAGGCCAATCCAGCACTTGTTAATAAACTGATTAAGGAAAAGTTGGATAAATGAGATGTCTTTGCAAGATTTGAATCAAGATAACACATATGCGGTATCGCCACTGAGTCATGACTATGGTGAACGCTTTTCGCGCAAGGGAAAAGTAAAAAAAATAAACCCTCAATATAGTCATCTTGTTGATAGTTTGTTGATTTTTGTTTTTTGCTTTTGCTTATTAGCAATAGATTTTATCTTGTTCGCCGGTTCCGGCAATATCGAAGTTTTCAAAGATTCCGTAATTCCGACACCTGAAGTTCTGTTGGGAATGGCATCTTTTGCCGCAATTGTCTTTGTTATCGTCATTGTTCTGTATAAATATACGATTGTTAAATCCAGCTTTGCCGCATTAATTGCTTTTGGTTTTGTGTACGCAGTTTTCACGCAATTTTCGCAAGTTCAACAAGAAATTGTTTTCGGTCAATCTTTACATTTATCCTCATATTTAGTCGGAGGTTTGGTTCTAGCCGGTGTTACTTATATTATTTTTGTGCAGAAATATCGTCTGTTTAAATTGTTGCTGACGTTAGCCGCCGTAGTTCTATTGGCGGACGTTTATGTCGGTTATATACGTCTTGCCACACCACACGAATTTCTTGAATCGCATAATTCACAAAAGTTAAGTAAAGCTTCGAATAAGCGCTTTGTGTATTTTCTGCTGCCAAATTTGGTTTCGTATCCGTATTTAAATGGAATGAAGATGCCTGAAGCGCAAGAAACTAAAAATATAATGCAAGGCTTTTATCAAAAAAATGACTTTAAAGTATATATGCAAGCTTATGCTCCGGAACAAGAATATCTGGATAATATGGTTGTCAGTTTTAATCCTTTATCGGAAAAAACAGTCAAAAGTCATTTGTTAAAAACCAAAATGACGGTCGATTATTGGCAATTTCAAAATTTGAAGAACGAATACATATATCTGAAGAATAATCAATTATATAATATGTTCCGTAAAAATAAGTTTCAAATTTCAGCCTATAAATCACGCGATTTTGATATGTGCCATGCCCAGCATAAAATTAATGTCAATCGTTGCATTGAAAAAATCAACCAACCGACCAACATCTATTCGATGTCATTATCGGTCGTCGAAAAAACTAAAATCTTGATGTTTGAATGGCTGTCAAGTTGGTTTTTGTTTGATAATATGTCATCAATATACCACGCTCTGGAAAAGGTTGTTGATGCCGATAAAATTCCTATGGTTGGTGTTAATTATAATAATCTCTATGTGGTAAATTCCATCAAAACATTTGATATACTTTTGGATGATATGCAAAAAGACAGCGGCCGACAAGCATATTTTGTGTTTGCCGATATCCCTTCAAATATGTATATATACGACGAATTTTGCCAATTGAAGCCGCAAGAAGATTGGCTCGATATGATGAGCTTGCCATGGATAAAAAGGGATTATACATTGCAGCGGCAAACGGCATATTTGCAACAAACAAAATGCCTCTATGGTAAGTTTGAGCAGTTTATCGATCAACTGAAAGAAAATAATATGTGGGACGATACCACAATTGTTATTCAGGGAACTTCCGGCGTTAATAACTTTAAAAATTACCGATATACAAAGTTTATCGATAATTTTATTGCCAATCGCTTGGTCACAATGGCCATTCACGATAAAAAACAAAAAAATACCGAAGCGGATATGGAATTATGTCCTACCAATAATATTTTAACCCGCTATCTTTTGCATACCAATGCTTCATGCGACCAAACCAAGCTCGGTATTCACAGCAACCTGTATCAAACTCTGCAGCAAAAATTACAACAGCTGACTCGTGGTGCCAATATTGATCATTCGGCTGAATTTACCGCATGGTACCAAAAATGGCAAGCTGCCAATAACAATAATGCTTCTGAAAACGGTACGGATATTTTCCAAGATTTCAACGCGTACGATTTTATCGATACGGAAGATGCTGCAGTTGATGAAATTGAAGATATAACGGATGAAGATTTTGGTTTGGAAGATATTAATTCATCGAATAAAGAGATATTAGAATAGAAAAAGATGATTAAATTTGTAGATGATAGAATTAATAAATTTCGTAGCAATAAGCGTGCTTATTGGGCTTTGATATGCTTTTTAATCATTTTCATTTTATCTTTATTTTCAAATTTAATTGCTAATGATAATCCATTGATTGTAAAGTATAAAGATAATTATTATTTTCCAACATTGAAGGTTTATAGCGATGCTTTTTGGGACGGCGATTTTCCAACTGAAGCTAATTATCAAGATACACTGATCAAGCATAATATTAAGCAAAACGGTTGGATGGTTATGCCACTAATACCATATTCATATAACACGGTGGACTATGAACTTGCACATGCCACCCCATCAGCACCCGATGCCAAGCATTGGCTGGGCACAGATGAGGAAGGGCGTGATGTCTTAGCTCGCATTTTATATGGCATTCGCCTGTCGGTTATTTTTGCCTTTTTGCTAACCTTAGTTTCTTCGGCCATCGGTATTATTATTGGTGCCGTGCAAGGCTATTTTGGCGGTAAAACAGACTTGATTCTGCAACGCGTGATTGAAATATGGGATTCTTTACCGCAACTATTCATCTTGATTATAATCGCCAGCGTATTTCTACCGACATTTTGGAGTTTATTGGTTATCTTGTTGCTGTTTTCGTGGACCGGCTTAACAGGGATGGTTAGGGCCGAATTTTTACGTTTGCGTAATTTTGAATTTGTTAAGGCAGCCCAAGTTATGGGGGTAAGCAATATGCGTATTATGTTTCGGCATATATTACCGAACGCTTTGGTTACTTCAATTACCTTCATTCCGTTTATCATGGCTGAAGCCATAACAGCTCTCAGCGCGTTAGATTTTCTGGGTTTGGGTTTATCACAAGATTATCCTTCGCTGGGCGATTTAGTGCGACAGGGTAAAGATAACTTAAATGCACCGTGGATTGGCTTGAGCATATTTATCGTTTTATCTGGCTTGCTCTCAATGCTGATATTTATCGGCGAGGGGGTTCGTGATGTGTTTGATACAAGGAAAAATCGCCGATGAGTCTGTTGCAAATTAGTCATTTATCAGTATTTTTCGCCAACAAAAAAGATAAGTCTTTTCAAGCAGTTAAAGATGTAAGTTTAAAGATTGAAAAAGGGAAAATTCTTGGGATTGTAGGGGAAACAGGGTCTGGCAAATCGGTTACGGCATTGTCAATTTTGGGGCTGTTACCGTATCCTAAAGCATATCATTCGAAGGAATCGTCAATTATCTTTCAAAATCAAGAACTTATAAATTTAGATAATGAAACTTTCAGAAAAATTCGCGGTAATCAGATTTCATTTATTTTTCAAGAACCGATGTCCTCGCTTAATCCACTGCATAAAATCGGTAAGCAAATTGCCGAAAGCATTAAAATGCATCAAAAATTAAGTGATACAGAAATTAGGAAACGCACGATAGAACTGCTGCAAGCCGTTAAAATCCCTAGTCCCGAACAGAAAATGAATGCCTATCCGTTTGAGCTCTCCGGCGGTCAGCGTCAGCGCGTTATGATAGCCATGGCGATTGCCAATAACCCGCAGATATTAATCGCCGATGAACCGACTACCGCTTTAGATGTCACCATTCAGGAGCAGATTATTGATTTGTTATTAGAGCTAAAGCAAAAATTAAATATGAGCATCATTTTTATCAGCCATAATTTGCGATTGGTGCATAGAATTGCCGATAATATAGCTGTGATGTATCAAGGTAAGGTTGTTGAATACGGCTCATCACAGAAGATATTTGAAAAGCCGCGTCATAATTATACTAAAAAGTTAATTTCATCTAATTTATTATTGAATTCACAGAATAAAATTGAAAATGATATTATTTTAAAGGCGCAGAATATACGCGTTAGTTTTCCCCAACAGAAAAATTTATGGGGAAGGGTGATGAAAGAATTAAAAGCTGTTGACAACGTCAGTTTTAAATTGCGTCAAGGTGAAACCTTAGGCATTGTAGGCGAGTCTGGTTCCGGTAAAACCACCTTAGCACTTGCTGCGGTTAATTTATTACCACATGGTGGAGAAATATATATAAAAAACAATAGCTTATTTAAAAAACATGAGAAATTCAGCAAAGATATTCAAATTGTGTTTCAAGATCCTTATAACTCATTGAATCCGCGTATGAATGTGCGTGAAATTATCGGTGAAGGCTTAAGTGTTTATCAAAAACATCTATCAAAAACAGAGCGTGAGCAAAAAATACGGCAAATTTTAGCAGAAGTAGAATTAAAACCTGATGTTTTAGATAAATATCCGCATGAATTTTCCGGCGGTCAACGTCAGCGAATTGCACTGGCTCGCACCTTGATATTAAAGCCTAAAATTATTTTTCTGGACGAGCCAACCTCGGCTTTAGATGTTACAATTCAAGCACAAATTGTTGAATTATTAAAAAAATTGCAGAAAAAACACCAGTTGTCATATATATTCATTTCACACGATATGCACGCCGTACGAGCTATGTCACATCAAATTATGGTTATGCAAAATGGTCAAGTGGTTGAAAGCGGTCCGGCTGAGCAAATATTTAATGCACCGCAACAAATATATACACAACAGTTAATTAAGGCATCATTAATTTAAAATTAATTTTATCTTTTAAGATGGAAAACAATTGCGTCGTAAAATGTTAATATATTGATAAATTCACGCCATATATTGTGTTAGATATTCATAAGACCCATTATGATTATAGCGTTACTATTCATAATATACATTATGCGACAAATTGCAATAAGATGTAGAAGGCGGTATTTTCTCTTTCAGATTAACAATCCCCCCTTCATTTCAAAGTTAAAAAGCGATGCTTGAAATAATATTTATCTTGTAAAACAAAAATATTTTTATTATATTAACCTATTGATTTTGATACTAAAAGTGCCAAATGTTTCACGTGAAACATTTGATTTGCCATTTGATTAAAAGTTATAGGCAATTTTTAATGTGCAAAATGCCAATTATCTCCAACCCCAATATCAACCAACATCGGCACATCTAAAGAAACCACATTTTCCATGATTTGCTTTAAGATTTCTCTCACCTTAGCCACGTCATTTTCACGCACTTCCAGCACTAATTCATCGTGAACTTGTAATAACAGTTTGGCTTTAAGTTTTTGTTCTTCGATGGCCCAAGCAACTCGTTGCATGGCTAATTTAACAATATCGGCCGCCCCGCCTTGAATTGGCGCATTAATTGCCGCCCGTTCGGCAAACGACACCAATCGTGCGTTGGCAGAATTTATTCCGGCGACCACGCATTTGCGTCCCATCGGCGTTGCAACATAACCATGCTCATGGGCAAATTGAATAGTTTCGGTCATATAGCGTTGAACTTCCGGCATAATCCGAAAGTATGAATCAATATAATTTTTTGCTTCATCACGACGTATTCCTAACTGTCTGGCCAAACCGAATTGCGATATACCATAGACAATACCGAAGTTAATGGCTTTAGCCCGCCGGCGATGCTCTTTATCAACCTTTTCATAAGGCAAACCAAAAACACGAGCCGCCGTTGCCGCATGAATATCTACACCTTGTGCAAAGGCCTCTTTTAAAGCCTTAACATTAGCAACTGAGGCTAACAGACGAAGTTCCATTTGGCTGTAATCTGCTGCCACAATTTTATAACCTTGCCGCGCCACAAAACATTCTCTTATTTTTTGCCCGATTCCGGTTTTATTCGGAATATTTTGCAAATTTGGATTAGATGACGCTAAACGACCGGTATTAACCACCGTTTGTGAAAATGTAGTATGCACGCGATTTAACCCATCACGCGCTTCCAACAAAGCTGTCGTGTAGGTTGATTTGAGTTTGGCATACATCCGATATTCCAAAATTTTGGCGGCAATTTCGTTTTCTTCAGCCAGTTGCTCCAATACTTCGGCACTGGTATTATAGTGACCTGTCGCAGTTTTCTTGCCTTTTAAGCCCATTTTTCCATACAATAACTCACCGATTTGTTGTGGCGAACCGATATTAAATTCCTGCCCGGCTAAGGTGTAGATTTCTTTTTCGAGTGTATTTAATTGTGCTGAGAATTCTGCATCAAGTTCTTTTAAAGCATTTTTATCAACTTCTATCCCCGTTTCTTCCATTTGTTGTAAAACTTGCAGTAAACGCCGGTCAAGCATTTCGTAAACATAGGTTTTATGTTCCGCAAACAACCGTTGTTTCAGCAAAGTATGCAGTTGCAAAGTATAATCAGATACCTGAAAACGATAGTTTTCCCACTGTTGGGCGGTAAAATCAATATACTTCAACTTTCCGGAAAATTTAGGCTCAACAATTTCTTCATGCAGAAACAATTGCGACAAGGTTACCAGTGTATGCTCATGCTCCGAACTATCCAAATCGTAAGACATAATCGCCACATCATCATACGGAAACAGATGAAACGACGTCATAAACAGTTTATTTAACCAATGCCATTGCGTTTTTAAGTCGAGACCGATTTTTAAGATATCTTTATTATTGAGTACAGCCTCTAAAAATTTTTGTACGGTGCTAATATCAAACTCTTCTGCCGGCGCTTCAAAAGCAAATAAATCATCGGTTTGGGAAGCTTGCGGTAACGGCAGATAGTAAGCTACATTCTCAATAGCACATAAACTGAAGCCATCTACCCTTTCACCGTTATACAACACCGTTATGGCAACTTTTTGTTGTGCTAAAATATCCTTGTATAATTTTTCCAATTGCGTCCGAGTGGTGATCTGTTGGTAGGTTGGTTCAATTTTTATTTTAGGTAAAACCTCGGTTGGCGGTTCGGCGGCAGCTACAAAACCGGCATCAGCGCAACGTTCTTGCACCCATTTTTCCATCTTTGGCCGAATACTCTTGAAGCCAAGGCGATCAATAAACGCCATAACTGTTTCTATTTTTGGTGCCACACAGCAAAATTCCGACAGTTGATGTTCAACCGGCACATCGGTTTTGAGCTTCACCAGTTCGTACGAAATTCTCGCCGCTTCCGCATTATCAAGTATCGTTTGCCGCCGTTTAGTTTGCGGAATCTGCTCGGCATTTTGCAATAAATTTTCCAGCGAGCCGAACTGATTAATCAACTCTGCTGCTGTTTTCGGACCAATCCCGGGCACTCCGGGCACATTATCAATACTATCGCCGGAAAGTGCCTGCACATCAGTTACCCGATCAGGGTAAACACCAAATTTTTCTTTAACCTCCTCCGGTCCGAAATATTTATCTTTCATACCATCGTAATAACTGACCTTATCGCATATCAACTGCATTAAATCTTTATCACCGGAAACCACTATCACTTCATTTCCGGCATCAACTGCTTGTTTGGCATAAGTAGCAATTAAATCATCAGCTTCATAGCCCTCTTGCATCACATAAGGCAAATTTAAAACATGAACCGCTTCGTGAATAAGGTCAAACTGTGGAATTAAGAGTTCCGGTGTTTCACTGCGTGTGGCTTTATATGCGCTGAAAATTTCATTACGAAAATTCTGTCGTTTGGCATCAAACAGCACCACGCAATAATCGCACGGAATATTTTTTAACAAACGCATAAACATGGTAACAAAGCCATAAACGGCATTAACCGGGGTTCCATCCGGTGCTGTCATATTCGGTAATGCGTAAAATGCTCTGAATATATAACCAGAGCCATCAATTAAACACACTTTTGCCATAACTTAAACTCCTTAGAAGTCAATATAATGAATATTTTTATATTCGCCAAGCATTTATAAATTTTGCTCCCAAATTTTATGAGTTATTAACTCTTGCGTTGTAATATTGATAAAAATTACAGTATACACGAGGAAAAAATGGCAACAGCTAAAAAGAAAACAGTTAAGAAATCAGCCACTAGGAAAACTTCCGTAAGGAAAAAAAGAAAAAACAATAAGCATAAGTCTTCAAAAATTTGGAAATTATGCCAATGGGCTTTTTATTTGGGGTTCATTATTTTTTTACTGTTAGCCGGATATGTCGGTTATTGCTATCTGACCATGCCAAATATTCAAAAGGCTGTCAGCCGAACGCGCGAGCCATCAACACTGATTATGGCACAAAACGGTAATGATATTGCTAAATTTGGACATGTTTATGCCAAAGTGATTACACCGGATAATTTACCGCAAAATTTAACGGCGGCAATTATCTCAACCGAAGATCATCGTTTTTATCAACATTTCGGGGTTGATGTATGGGGTGTTTCTCGAGCAGTAGCAACAAATATTTTTCATAAACGCTATGCGCAAGGTGCTTCAACCATTACCCAGCAAATAGCAAAAAATATTTTTCTAACGCCTAATAAAAATGTTAAACGTAAAGTACAGGAATTGCTTCTAGCATTGTGGTTGGAACAAAAACTGAGCAAAAATCAAATTATGGCGCTATATCTTAATCGTGTTTATTTCGGTTCCGGTTTATATGGTGCCGAAGCGGCGGCAAATTGGTACTTTAATAAAAGTGTTTATGATTTGAATATGCATGAAGCGGCAATTTTGGCAGGTTTATTGAAAGCGCCGAGCCGTTATAATCCGCTTTGGCAAAGAGAAAAAGCATTGGCACGGGCAAAAGTTGTTTTACAGGGCATGAAAAATCACGGTTTAATTAGTGAAAATCAATATCAAGCAGCTCTGAAACAACCAATCAGCGACGGACAGAAATATCGCGTAACCGGCGGTAAACATTTTGCTCAGTATGTTTATGACGAAGTTAATGAAATACTCGGTGAACGCAATGATGATATTGTGGTTTCAACAACACTTGATCAAAATTTACAAGAAACTGCTGAACGTATTTTACAACAAAAAATTGCCGCCGCTCAAGGGCAAAATGTTAGCGAAGGTGCGGTTATTATTTTGGATAAAAGCGGAGCAATTAAAGCGATGGTTGGCGGCGTAAATTATAACCAAAGCCAATTTAATCGTGCCGTCCAAGCCAAACGACAAGCCGGATCTGCTTTTAAGCCTTTTGTTTACTTAACAGCCTTACAATATGGTTTTACCCCGAATAGTGTGGTTCACGATGCGCCGATTCGTATCGGACAATGGCAGCCGGAAAATTATAATAAGAAATATGCCGGTGATGTTACTTTAACCTATGCCCTCGCCCATTCTCTTAATGCGGCAACGGTGGTTCTCTCTAAAGAACTGTATTTGCAAGATATCGCAAAAAATGCCGAAAAGATGGGCATTACAACCCATATCAGTACAACACCATCGATGGTTTTAGGCACTAATAACGTTCGGGTGATTGATATGGCTGCGGCCTATACATCTCTGGCTAACGGCGGCTATGCCGTGCAGCCTTATGCCATTAATGAAATTGCCACACGTGACGGACGGCAAATCTATGTGCGCCAAAGTGCCCCACAGGTGAAAATTCTGGAACCGAGCATTGTACGTAACATAAGTATTATGTTGGAAAATGTTATCAATCAAGGCACCGGCCGGCGGGCTAAGTTGCCGATATTTGCCGCCGGAAAGACCGGTACCACTCAAAATTATCGTGATGCCTGGTTTATCGGTTGGACCAATCAATATATTGCCGCCGTGTGGGTTGGTAATGACAACGAAAAACCAATGCACAATGTTAGCGGTGGCAATTTGCCGGCAGAAATTTGGCATGATATTATGCTGACTACCATCAAAAATACACCGCACGGTAGAAGTTATGACAACCTATCAAACAATCCAATCGATGCGATTGGGGATTTGATTGAAAGCACCAACGCCGATGACGATGATGCCATCGGCGCGCTTATTGATGCAACCGAGTAAATCAAATATTACTTGATTATCTTCATCAAGGCATTAAACAAACAGACGCCGAAACCACTAGCGCCCTTCGGATAGAGTGCTTTTTTACCGTCGCTACCATCCATACCGGCAATATCAATATGCGCCCAACGGCGATTTTTATCAACAAAGCGTTGCAAGAAACATGCTGCTGAAGCAGAACCGGCCGCTCTGCCGCCGATATTCTTCATGTCGGCAATATCCGAGCGCAGTAAATCATCATATTCTTTATCCAGTGGCATTTGCCATACGCGCTCACCGCTTTCTTGTCCGGCTTTAATAATTGCTTGTGCCCAAGCTTCATTATTGCTGAATAAACCGGCAAATGTATGCCCCAAAGCAATGACTATAGCACCGGTTAATGTGGCCATATCGGCAATATTTTGCGGATTGAAACGCTTTTGTATGTAAGTTAGGCAATCAGCCAAAACCAAGCGCCCTTCAGCATCGGTATTATCAATTTCGACGGTTTGACCGGACATTGAACGCACCACATCGCCCGGTCTGGAGGCACTACCCGATGGCATATTTTCCACCAAGCCGACCACCCCGACAACATTGAGCGCTAATTTTTGCAAAGCCGCCGCTTTCATGGCCGCAACCACAGCCGCCGCACCGGCCATATCTTGTTTCATTTCTCCCATATTAGCTGACGGCTTAATTGAAATACCGCCGCTATCAAAGGTAACACCCTTCCCCACCAAACCTAACTTAATATCTTTTTCATCAGGATTGCCAAGCCACTGTAAAACCGCAACTTTGGGCCGATTTTGCGAACCTTGCGCGACGGCTAAGGCCAAATTAAACCCTTCACCGCGCATTTGTTCTTCATCTAAGATATCTACTTTCAAACCTAAATATTCCAAACGTTTAATATCGGCTGCAAAAATTTCCGGCGTGAGCGCATTAGCCGGTTCATTAATCATGTCACGCGCATAGCGTACAGCATTAGCCAAACCGGCATAAGATTTATAACCTTCTAAATCAGATAATCCGCTACCCACAAAAATAATCTTTTCTAACTTCGGTAAATCTTCCGGTTTTAAGGTAGTCCGATATTTATCGAAGCGATAACCCGCCAGTTCAAGACCAAAGGCAAAATCGTAAAGAGCAGTTGTCGGTTTGGCTGTAATGTAGATTTTTACATTTTCACATTGCTTAATCTTCTGATACGCTTTAGCGCCTAATTGCCGCCATTCCAAAGCCGTTTGATGTTGTGGTAAACGCACGGCAAATAAAGTATAATTATTGAATGTATAAGATTTAATTCCGTCTTTAACGGTTTGTTTTTTAATAACATTTAATAATTTTTCTTCCCCGTTATTAAGCAACTTATCCCAATCGGTAGAATTTTTTACCAACAACAGTTTATCATGCGCGCCTTTAATATTCCGTCCCAATGCTATCTCAACCATGTTTAACTCCTTATCATTAACTCTTGTATATCTTAACTATTTTATTGTGTTTTGCAAGATATATTATAATCCACAAATCTCTTACCAAACCACAAACCCGCTTCAAACAAAATATATGTCGGTCCAGTCAGTAGTAATTGACTGACAATATCGGGAGGTGTTAATAATCCTGCCAAAATTAAAATACCGACAAACACATACACTCTTTTTCTTTTCATTGCTTCATAACCAACGATATTCGTACGGATGAGAGCATACGTTATCAGCGGAAATTGAAACATAATGCCGAAAATCAGCGAAAGCCAAAGCGCTAACGATACGATATTACCAATACCAAAGACCGGCTGAATATTATCGGTGGCAAAACTTAAACCGAAGCGAATAACCAGCGGTAGAATGAAAAACAAACAAAACAATACGCCGATGATAAATAATGCGCTTGAACTTAAGACGATTGATTTGATGAAGCGACGCTCATGTTCATATAACGCCGGTAATATGAAATCCCAGACTTTCTTGGCCATATATGGAAAGCAGATCAAAATATCCAATATCAATGCCGTTTTGAGCTGCAAGATAAAAACTTCCATTGGTGTGAAAAAGTTTAGCGTAACATCATTTTCGGCAATCATAACCCTAATGAGGGCATTGATAATATATGGTGCGATAAAAAACATCGGCAACATTCCGACAGCCAGAGCTAACAGGCTTTGAATCAGAACGTTGCGCAAGGCTTCTAAATGCTTAATCAGACTTTCGTCTTCATTTTTCATCATTATTTTTCAGTTTTCTTACTTGTTTTCTTAGCTACACTTTTCTTCGTCGGTGTTTTTTTAGTAGAAGTCTTTTTGGCCGGTGCTTTTTTAGCAGATGGTTTCTTTTTAGTTTCTTCCTTTGATGCTTTTTCTACTTCTGCCTTAAATTCATTAACTTCATTTTCTATGGTTTCCTTAGCTTTTTTATATTCAGCTTGAGCTTTTCCCAAACCGCGTGCCAATTCCGGAATCTTTTTACCGCCGAACAGCACTAAAACCGCCACCAAGATTAAGATTATTTCAGTTATTCCTAAAGACATTTTGTTCTCCTTATGTTAAAGTTATTTGTTGATCAACAGGTTCAATACGGATGGCGTGGACCGGACAAACTATGGCACAAGCACCACAACCGATACATTTTTCCGCGTGAATTTGCGGGAAATCTCCTGTCTTCATTTCCACAATATGCCGTGGGCATTCACCTTTGCATAATCCGCACTTAATGCAAACATCCTTATTAACGACGGCATTAGCGATTTTTGTTTTACGCTTTTGCGCCAGTGTGATACGTTTGATTGCCCCCGATGGGCATACTTCAGAGCATTTATGGCAATTAAAATCACAAAAATAGCGATCATACGTCAGATGTACAAAAGGTGTTTGCTCATCTGCCGGTTTGATGATTTTGAGCGGGCAATTGGCAACACATAGATTACAATTTGAACAACGATTGGCAAAATCTTCCACATTTTTTGCACCGGCCGGTAAAATCATTTTTTTAACTTTAGAGGCTACTTTTTGCGCTAAAACAATACCTCCTCTACAAGCAACGCCAAACAATATGACAACCGCGCTCGAAACCAATAGTTGTCTTCTCTTGCTGCTGAAAGATACCGGTTTGGTTGGCGATAAGCCGTAAGAGAGCGCCGTATGCCGGCAATAATTCAAGCAGTTGAAACATTTTATACAAGTTTCATTATTAACCGTGCCATTTTGAGCGTCAATTGCGCCACAGGGACAAACACCTGTACACAAGCCGCATTTTCCGCATTTTTTCTCATTAAAACGAATCTTAAATAAGGAAAAACGTGATATAATTCCCAAGACAGCTCCAACCGGACAAATATTGGTGCAGAAAAAGCGTTTCTTACAAAAAACCAAAATTGCTAAGGCTACCATAAATCCTACCCCATACCATGCACCACTTAAAGCGCTTCCGGTGAGCGCATATGGATCAAATAGCCTGAGCCACACAACTGTTCCGCCGCACAAAGTGCCGAGTAGAATGGCCGCCAGAAAGTAAGCAAAAACATAGTGTTGCATCGGTTTTAAAAGACGCTTTTTATAAAATGGCTTAAATAAAATGGTTAAAATTTCTTGATATATACCAAGGGGACAAAGCATTGAACAATAGATGCGTCCAAATAATAAGGTTAATAAAATAATCGTAAAAAACAAAAACAAGCCTAATCCGAAGCCGGAAAGCAAACCGTTTTGCAAAGCTGTCGTAAACTGCAAATCAAAAATTTTTAACGGATAAAAATGTCCGTAGAATGCCAATCCACTAAGGATAAACACTATGAACGATATAATCAGTCTACTATATATTAAAATCTTATTTTTCATGAGTTTGATTATATCACCAAAAAGGCAATAATAGTCAATTAAAAATGCAAAACTTAAACATTTTTATTGCCTTGAGAGTTACTTATGCGATACTAATTTAAAGAGAGGATATAAACAATGATAAAA
>ONQU01000104.1 GCA_900320035.1 uncultured Rhodospirillaceae bacterium
CAGCAACCGCAGCTTCCTTATTATTTTCATTAATCAAAGCATCTACCTTCTTTACAAAAGTTCTAAAGCGACTACGACGCGCGCCGTTAATCATGCTGCGTTTTTGATTTCTAACGATTCTTGTTTTTGCCGATTTATGATTGGCCATTTTTCTTTTCCTTAATAAAAACTGTTAATCCAAAATTTATCTGCTAAGTGTTATAATCACGAGATTAAGGATAAGTCAACAACATTTTTACATTTTTTTTATTTTTTAAGGTTTTGTTTTAATTGTAACCCGCACCATCAGAGGTCGATTGTTTTCTTTAACCACCTCCAAAGTTTCCCCCTCACGATAAAAAAGCAAATCATCGCCACGATTTCCTTGATAAATCCAGCCTAGTTGAGGCAAGGCTTCCTGATAAAAAGCTCCAACCTTTTGAAAGAGCTTATGGCTATTGGACTTTTCCTCGATTCGTTTAGGGGTCAGATAGGCCTCTAATAAACGTGTTTCTTCATTACCAAAAGAAATATCATCTTGTGTAATTTGGCTCATATTATCAGGCAACGGAACGTCATCCATTCCCTCAATAAAATTAGCTTTGGCACCATTAGCAAAAACAACGATTCCCAAACTTAAAACTAAAACATTTAGACCATACTTTATCATATATAGCTCCTACTTTTGCAACGTGGCACAATAAAAAGTTGAACGCCCACCGATAACCGTTTTTTGAATACCACCGGTTTTCACAAGCTTACATTGACACTGCGGACAGCGTAATCCCGTTTTATTATAAACGCAATGACTTTCTTGAAAATACCCAATATTCCCGTCTGGACGCTGATAATCATGGATACTGGATCCACCGGCGGCAATAGCTGCTTCCAATACTTGACGGATATATTTAACCAGACACTTCGCCTCGGCTTCGGTAATGGATTCGCTTACCCTATCCGGTCGGATTCGCGCCAAATAAAGAATTTCCGAAGCATAAATATTACCAATGCCGCATACAATTGTTTGATCAAGAAGCGCTACTTTGATGGCACATTTTTTATGTGCTAATCTTTCCAACAAATAGTTTGTCGTGAGCTTTTCATCCCATGGGTCTAATCCCAAATGTTGCAATAAATGATGTTGGTGTAACTCAGCCGTAGCCGCTAAAGTCACTAAACCAAACCGCCGCGGATCATTATAAATCAACACACCTTTTGAAGTTTCGATAATAAGATGATCATGTTTTTGCAACACTTTAGGCCATTCTTTTTCGATTCGCAATTTGCCGCTCATTCCAAAATGCCAAATAATGGTCAAACCATTATTAAGTTCCATCAGCATATATTTAGCGATTCGCGTTAATAAGGTGATTTTAGCTCCCTCGATTCGTTGTGCAAAATCATCAGGTATCGACTCGCGCAACTGACGATTACGAACTTCCACCTTTTCTATCACTGCTCCCGCAACCACTTGGGCAACAGCCTTTCTTATGGTTTCAACTTCTGGTAATTCCGGCATCAACAAATCTCCTTTTGCTGAAATCATAATCTGTTGTTTAATGTTTTGCAAATCTCTTGCGCTTATTTATAAACAGCGTTATAATGATTGATTGTTGAAAAAATCGGAAGAAAAAATGAAACGAACCAAAAAATATTATGCCCCACAAAATGATCACACTGAACACATGTGTGATCACCCCGGTTGCACCGAAAAAGGTGAATATCGTGCGCCGAAAGATAAAAGCCTTAAAGAATATTATTGGTTCTGTCTCAAACATGTTCAAGAATACAATGCCCAATGGAATTATTATGACGGTGAGACCGATGAAAGCGAAAATGAACAAGTAAAACATAAGATGCACTTCAGTAAAGGTTTTCGTTCAAAAGTGCGATATCAATTCGGTTATGATTTATGGGACGAGGCCGAGTTTTTCGATTCCGGCTATGCTCGTAATACCGACAGTAACCACGAATATTCGCGTGATGGCATTTATTTTACCACACAGGAGCGCATGTATATCCGCATTTTAGAAATGAATATTCGTGATATTAATCCCGATTCGCTCAAAAAACAGTATAAAAAACTAGCTAAAAGGTATCATCCTGATATTAACCGCGAAGATACGCAAGCAGAAGAAAAATTCAAACAAATTTCGTCGGCCTATCAAGCCTTAAAGGAAAAGTTTGAGCGACTTCCTAATTATAACTTCGGTTAAATTTTCATAAATAATCTTTTATTAACCTTTTGATGCTAACAATAAGTTCAGATACAGGTTCTGTATCTTGTTGTTCAACAAGTAAAAAGGAATATAATATGAAAAAATTTTTATTGTTAGCTGGTGTTGCCTGCTTATTTAGTACGGCTGCCAATGCAGGTGTTTCTCAATATGTAGCAGCACGTGCTTCTTATGATTTCAACCGTGTTAAAGTTAAACATGCTGAAGATGGTGTAATTGAACGTAGCAAAGTAAACAAAGAACTCATTAGCCCGCATATTGCCT
The DNA here is from genome assembly GCA_900320035.1 of uncultured Rhodospirillaceae bacterium. Classification (GTDB taxonomy): domain Bacteria; phylum Pseudomonadota; class Alphaproteobacteria; order RF32; family CAG-239; genus RUG410. Next base: position 2,481 of record ONQU01000104.1, read on the forward strand.
ATGGTGTACGCTCTGGTTATGTTCGTGGTGAATTGGAACTCAATTTCTCTCACCCAATCAAAGCTAATCGTGATGCTTATAAGATGAATTTGAAAAAATATTCGGCAATGGCAAATGTTTATTTTGATTATTTAACTTGCACACCGTGGACACCGTATGTTGGTGCCGGTTTGGGTTACTCTTATCTGAAAGAAAACTTTGTCCATAAGTCAGTTTACAATTTGGCATGGCAAGCAATGGCAGGTATTGCTTACGATATTAACTCGAACTGGACTATCGATGCCGGCTATCGTTATGCTGACTTAGGTCGTATTCGTAAAAACCTCGGTGAAGGTAATGTTACGAAAACAAAAGTTCGCGATCATGAAATTATGCTTGGTGCTAGATACAATTTCTAATACCGAAAAAATATTATTTTAGATAACTTAAGATACATATAAAAAAAGAGCGATGTCTTGTGCATTGCTCTTTTTTGTAAAAAAAACTTGACTAATCGTTAAATAAGCGTTAAGTTGTAGCCGTTACAATACGAAAGTATTTGTTGTTCAACAAGTAAAAAGGAATAGACTATGAAAAAATTTTTGTTATTAGCCGGTGTGGCTTGCTTGTTCAGTGCAACTGCTAACGCTGGCGTAAGCCCATATGTTTCGGCTAAGGCTTCTTATGATTTCAATCGTGTTAAAGTTAAAACGGCAGAAGATGGTGAAATTTCACGCGATAAAATGAATAAAGAATTGTTTGGTTCTCATGTTGCTGCCGGTATTCGTGCTGGTTATGTTCGTGGTGAAATCGAACTCAATAATTCGCGTGACATTAAAAGAAACAATACCAATGCAGATGGTGATTTTAATAAATTCAAACTTTATAAGCATTCTGTAATGGCTAACGCATATTTTGATTATTTGACCTGCACACCATGGACACCGTATGTTGGTGCCGGTATCGGTACGTCTTATCTGAAGGCTCAGGAGTTTGTTAATAGCAATAAGGTTATGGATAAATCTACTTATAATTTAGCATGGCAAGTGATGGCTGGTATTGCTTATGAGTTCAACTCTCATTGGGCAATTGACCTCAGCTATCGTTATGCTGACTTAGGTCGCATCCGTAAGCACGAAAACATGGCTGATACAGATGTTGTAGCTAAAATTACGGCTCGTGAACATGACATCATGTTAGGTGCACGTTATACATTCTAATTTTTACTGAATGTAAAACAAGATTTAAGCGGC
>ONQU01000007.1 GCA_900320035.1 uncultured Rhodospirillaceae bacterium
GACCAATCATACGTACCACTTCTTCAATTAAATCATGTTCGCCTTCAATATCACCGCGCCAACTTGGAGCAATAGCTTTAATTTTACCATTTTCAAATGATACGGTAAAACCTAAATTGTGCAAAATTTCCATGGATTTTTCTTTTGTCACCGGCAAACCGATAAAGTTTTCCAAACGTTCCGGTCGTAAGTAAGCGACTTGCGGTGTATATTCTTCCGAGCCGACAACAGTCAAATCCGAGGCTTCACCACCGCAAATATCTAAAATCAATTGTGTGGCATAATCAGAACCGCTGATATTTGATTTAGGATCAACCCAACGTTCATAACGATAGCGTGAATCGGAAGCAATTTGTAAATGACGTCCGGTTTTAGCGATGCACTCCGGTTTAAACCAAGCACATTCCAACAAAACATTGGTTGTATCTTCGGTACAGCCTTTGGCTAAGCCGCCCATAATACCGCCTAAGCATTGTACGCCTTCAGCGTCGCAAATGCCCAAGGCGTAATCCGGCAATTCATATTCCTTCTCGTTTAATGCTAAAAACTTTTCTTTCTCTTGAGCCATACGAATTGTTATATCGCCGCTTAATTTATCAGCATCAAAAACGTGCAAAGGGCGTGCTAAGTCATAATTGATATAATTGGTAATATCTACGAGTGGAGAAATGGAGTGGATACCGATGGCATTCAAACGGTCTTTCATCCATTTTGGTGTTGGTACATGATTATTAACCCCTTTAATATAGCGTCCGGTATAAGTTGGACATTCCTGCGGACAAGTAACCGTTATTTTAATCGGATTAGCAAATTGACCCGTTGTCCGGCGAATATTCAGCGGTTTTAATGTACCTAAGCCGGCCGCTGCCAAATCACGCGCGACACCGCGCACACCTAGACATTCGGCGCGATTAGGAGTTATCGAAAGTTCAATGACCGGATCAATATCCAAAACCTCAGCCGCCGCTATACCGATTGGGGTATCAGCCGGCAGTTCAATAATAGCATCATGCGATGAGCCGATACCGATTTCATCAACAGCACACATCATACCGCAACTTTCAACGCCGCGAATAGTAGCCTTTTTCAAACGCTCATTATAGAGAGGAATAAGCGTACCTTCGCGGGCAAAAATGCCGATTAAACCTTCGCGTACATTCGGTGCACCACAAACAACCTGATAAGTTTGTGAACCGTCATTAACGCGTAAAATATGCAATTTGTCGGCATCAGGATGGTTTTCCACATTATCAATGCGCGCAGTTATAAAATCTGTTAAACCGACAGCCGGATTGGTTAGTTCTTCAACTTCTAAGCCGATGCGGGTTAAAGTTTCACAAATTTCATCGAGTGTTGCCGTTGTTTCTAAATGCTCTTTAAGCCAAGATAATGTAAATTTCATCGTGCCAATCCTCCGTTATTGCTCAAACCGCCGGTCATTGATGAGATGTCAAGCGGTGTAAATCCGTAATGTTTAAGCCAACGCACATCTGATTCAAAGAAGGTGCGCAAATCCGGAATGCCATATTTCAGCATAGCCAAACGATCAAGACCTAAACCAAAGGCAAAACCTTGATATTCATTAGGATCAATACCTCCGGCCTTTAAAACATTCGGATGTACCATACCACAGCCTAAAATTTCCAGCCAATCGGTACCGGCACCGACTTTCAATTCTGTTTTGGTTTTTAAGCACCCGATATCCATTTCCGCCGAAGGTTCAGTGAATGGAAAATAAGACGGACGATAACGTACCGGTAATTCATCAAGTTCAAAAAATGCTTTCACAAAATCATATAAGCAACCTTTAAGGTGTGCCATGGTTATATTTTTATCAATGACCAAGCCTTCCACCTGATGAAACATCGGTGTATGCGTTGCATCATAATCAGAACGATAAGTGCGACCCGGCGCAATAATACGAATCGGTGGTTGCTGTTTTTCCATCGTGCGTATTTGAATTCCTGATGTTTGCGTACGGGCAACATAAGCGGTATCCATATCAAACGGCTTGGTTGTGTCACTATTCAAATAAAAAGTGTCTTGCATTTGGCGGGCAGGGTGATTAGCCGGCATATTTAATGCATTAAAATTATGAAATTGATCTTCGATATCCGGCCCTTCTGCAATTTCAAAGCCCATCTGCCCAAAAATAGCAGCGACTTCTTCATATATCTTGCTCACCGGATGAATACGTCCTTGTGTTTCCGGACGAATTGGTAAAGTAATATCAATTTTTTCTTGTGCCAATTTTTCGTTAAGAGCCTTTTCTTCCAATATTTTCTTTTGAGCCTCTAAGGCACTTTCAATTTCATTTTTGATAACATTCAAATTTTTACCGAGCGCAATTTTTTCTTCTAAAGGCAATGTTCCCAAATTTTTCATCATCTCGGTGATGCGCCCTTTTTTTCCCATAGCGCTAACACGCACATCATCCAATGCTTTCAGATCACTAACAGCATTGATTTGTGCGATAATTTCACTTTTTATTTGTTCTAAATTTTCCATTGTTAAAACCTTTGTTTGTTTAAAAATTAAAAAGAGTCAGCCGGTGGAATAACTCCTAAAGCTAACTCTTTAAATTTTGGCTTTTGTATTTTGTATATTACTTAAGAGCCGCTTTGGCAGTTTCTACCAACTTAGCAAATGCTTGGGGCTCTTTCAAAGCGATATCAGCCAGAACTTTACGGTCAAGCTCAATACCGGCTTTTCCGAGCCCGCTGATAAATCGCGAATAAGTCATATCATGAATACGTGTTGCAGCATTGATACGCTGAATCCACAAAGAACGAAAACTTCTCTTCTTTGCTTTTCTGTCGCGGTATGCGTATTGCAAACCTTTTTCAACTTTTTCAACTGCTACTCTAAATACATTTTTATTACGACCTCTGTAACCTTTCGCCATCTTTAAAATTTTCTTATGGCGAGCGTGAGCCGTTAAACCTCTTTTAACACGAGACATATCCTATCCTCCCTTAAATAAACGGTAAAAACTTTTTAACAAACTTGTTGGCCATATCGATTAAACGAGTGCCACGAGCATGTCTTTTTTGTTTTGTCGGCTTGTTGAAGAGAAGGTGTCTCTTAAACGAGTGATTTCTTTTAATTTTGCCGGTTCCGGTAACGCCAAAGCGTTTTGCGGCGGCTTTCTTTGTTTTTAATTTAGGCATTTTATTCCCTTTCATCTATCTGGAATTAACACAAGCTGTCAGGCATGCCATTTTTGCCCGAACAGCCTAAACGAAAATGCTTATAACGCAATATTATTTAAATTGCAAGCATTTTTTCATAAAATTCTGGTTTGTGTACGAAATTTTATTTTTCGCTAAGCGGTTTGCTCCAAGGTGTTCCATTTAAAAGGAAATCCGGTAATTTTTCCAACGATGATGCTCCGGCAGCTTTAGCATGACCGCCACCACCGAATTCGGCTGCAATTTTAGAAACATCAACATCATTTTTATAGGTATAAAATGTTAGATTCCACCGGTTTTTCTTGTTCATAAAAAAGTTAACCATAAAATCATAATTGCGTAAATTTTCTAAGGAATCAAAAAATTCCGATTGTCCTTGCGCCATATTGGAACAGATACATTTTAACCCTTTGTATTCGCTTTCAAAAGCCATGCTACGGACCAAACGATAGTTTTTTTGCTTGACCCATGATAAAATAGCATTTCCTTTTTCCACCAAGGCTTTAATATCTATCTCATTATTTATAATTTGCTGCCAGATTTTATCAATTGGGCGATTAACGCCGTATGATTGAACCGCTAATTCAAAAGGTCGTACCCGACGATCGCGTAAATCATAAATATCATTTAATCCCAATAATCTCAGACCTTCCGGTAGCGGTTCATCGGGATGAAAATATTGCCAGGTCAGCACCAATGCCGCCGTGCCGACTTGCCGAATCCCTTTAATCGGCTCATATTGACCGGTGGCCATCAATTCTTCATATTCTTTAATCACCGAAATATGATGATCAATCCATGTCAAATCAACCTTCTGATTAAGTTCCAACATATATTTAACCGGCAACGCAATATCACAAATAACCAGCTTATCATGCTTTTCAATTTCCTCATAAGGAATTTCCATATCATGGTTAAGCCCCATCAAATCCGTTTCCGGAAACATATTTTTCACAATGGCGGCGGAACCTTTACCATCATGATCGGCAATATGGTAAATACAAAGCATCAATAAGTTCTCCTTTACAATTCAATCAGCATATCATCAAAAGCCGGCACCACATTAGGCGGGCAAAGCTTTTGTACGGCATCATAATCGCAATCCGGCCCTAAGTGGGTGAAAATCACCCTTTGCGGCTGGATAATGTTGATATAATGCAAATCTATATCCATACCGGCATGATAAAGACATTCACTCACAGACGTCAAGGGCATAATTAAAACATTCACATTTATCTGCTGCAAATAATTCAAAGTTTGCGCCGGTATGATTTTATAGTCGGGAATAATGACTAATTCGCCTTGATTGAAAGCATACCCTGTCGTCGGTATCGGATGACCGGAAAATTCTAAAGGTACAACCTGGGTTTTCGCAAAACATAATTCTTGCCCGTAAGATATAACATTTGGAGCCAATTGTGGTCGGTGCGTTATTTCCGGTGATTTTTCATCAACGAGAACATAATCAAAACGGTGCCGAATTTCCTTGATGTGATCTGCCGTAGCATAAATGTTAAGTACGTTTTTTGTTTTCGGTTTATTCATACCGGAGATTTCATAAATGTGATAATTAAGCGCCCGCAAATCATCAATGCCCATAATGTGGTCAGCATGGGTATGGGTATAGAAAACAGCATCGAGATTTATTATATTGTTTTTAATCAATTGGTTGCGTAAATCTGCCGAAGTATCAATTAAAAATTTATTGCCATCAATTTCAACATAAATTCCGGCGCGACTGCGATAATTTTTAGGGTTTTTCGGATTACATCTTCCCCAACCATCAGAAATGGTTGGAACACCTGCCGCAGCGCCACTACCTAAAATAATTACTCTATTCATGGGACTTCACCTTATTAAATAAACGTAAGAAATTAGCTGTTGTTATGGTGGCTAATTCGGAAGGAGATAAATTTTTAATTTGTGCTAAAACTTCACCGGTATGCACAACAAAAGCAGGTTCGTTGCGTTGCCCGCGATGTGGTGTCGGTGCTAAATAAGGAGAGTCCGTCTCCACCAATAAACGTTCCAGAGGCACGGTTGCAAAAATTTGGCGTAATTCTTCACTTTTTTTAAATGTAATTATTCCCGAAGCTGAGATATAAAAACCGATATTGAGTGCTGTTTGGCATAATTCTGCCCCGGAAGAAAAGCAGTGCAATTCGCCGGTAAATGGCTTTTTGCGGTAACTTTCGGTTAAAATTTGCATCATGTCATCATCAGCATCACGATTATGAATAATCAGTGGCAATCTTGTTTCTTGTGCTGCTTTAATATGTTCTATTAATATATTGATTTGAAAGTCTTTTATATCTGAATTGTAATAATAATCAAGACCACATTCACCAATACCGACCACATATGGCGATTGCGTTTGTTCAATGAGCTGTTGTGTGGTGAGAGCAGGGTATTTATCGGCAAGCTCAGGATGTACACCAACCGTGGTATAAATATTTTGCTGTCGAGCACAAAAATCAACTATTTCCGGCGTTTTAGCAATATCATCACTCACATTTAAAATATATTTAACGCCGGCGTTATGTGCGCGTGCCACCACCGCTTCTCGGTCGTTGGTAAAATCATCAGCATTGATATGGCAATGACTATCGGTCCACATCTATAACACCTTACATAAACCGGATAATAAATTAAAGAGCATCATTTTTTTATCCATATTGATATTTGTGCAATCGGCGAACATTTTTTCCATATCGTTCTTAAATTGATAGAGTTCTTCAATATTCTGTCCGGCCTGCATATTTTCTTTAATAAATTGCAACAACAATTCTTCTATAATAATAAATTTATCATTATCGGTCGCTACGGTTGAACAAAAATCAAGCAGTTGTTGCAAATTAAACTTCTGCCGCGCATATAAAATGGTACACAGTTGTTCATAGAGTTCATGAGCCTTCGTATCAGCATACAAAACAGCGCGACCAATACTGCCTCCGCTCATTGCCGCTATTTTCACCACCATATCTTCATTTAATTCCGGCCGATAGCGCCGTAGTAAACTGGCAACATTATTGATTGACAGCATTTTGAGCGGTAGTTTGGCGCAACGCGAACGAATGGTCGGTAGCAACATACCACTATTGTGGCTAATCAGCAGTAATATAGTCTTAGCCGGTGGTTCTTCAAGTATCTTGAGAAGGGCGTTGGCAGCATTTCTGTTCATATCATCGGCACTATCGACAATAACCACGCGCCATCCGTCATTAAATGAAGTTTTACTCAAAAATTCTGTAATTTTACGCACATCATCAATACGGATAAAAGCCGATTTTTTCAAACCTGATAACATTTCATTATCAATACTTTCCCCTTTTTTTATGGCACTTAAAATTTTTTTGCGATCTGTCTCAATGTAATCGCGCTCTAAAACCATTAAATCGTGATGTGATTGATTGGCCACTTGTTGAAAAACAGGCGACTTTTCATCTATTTGTAAAGATTTGACTTCTTGAGAGGCTGTATGTCCAACACTAAGCAGAAAACGCGCAATTCGATATGCCAGAGTTGCCTTGCCAATACCTTGTGGCCCGCTTAAAATCCAAGCGTGATGTAAGTTTCCTTGTTGCCATGCCTGTAAAAATGTCTGTTCAGCTTCTTCTTGTCCGAGCAGATAATTATTATTTGACGGTGATATTAATTGTACATTTACCATCAAACACCCAGTCTTTCTTGTATAATATGTTGGATGTTTTGCTGTAAGGTCGCAATATCCGTATTGGCATTAACTACCACACAACGTTGCGCTTCGCGTTTGGCAATTTCTAAAAAACCATGCCGTAAGTTGTTATGAAAAGCAATTTGCCGGCTTTCAAAGCGCAATTCTTGAGTATTGGTTGCGGCAGCTTTAGCAAACGAACGTTGCATCCCGATTTCCGGCGGCATATCTAAAATCAAAGTCAAGTCCGGCTTAAAATCACCGGCGACAATTTGATACATATTTTGCAGAGTTGCAAAATCAATGCGTTTGTCATAACCATAATATTGATAAGCTTCGGTTGAATCGGCGTAACGGTCACTAATAACCCATTTGCCTTGTTTTAATGCCGGCCACACCACTTTAGTTAAATGATTGCGCCGATCGGCATAATAGAGAAGACATTCCGTAACGGCATCAAACTTGTCTTTATCACCGGTCACCAAAAGTTGGCGCAAGATTAAACCTTCGGCTGTACCACCAGGTTCTTTAGTTAAAACAGTTTCTATTCCCTTAGATTGCAAATAATCGCAGAGCAATTTGGCTTGCGTTGACTTACCGCAACCTTCACCGCCCTCTAAGGTAATAAATTTACCATCCATTATTTAGCCCCGAAGACAAAATATTTAACATTAGCCCAAAAGCGTCCGAGCAAACCAACTTTTGCGACATCATTGGCAGCCACCAGAGGAACTTCCATGGTTGCTTTATCATCTATGGAAATTTTTAATTTTCCGAGAGGTTGTCCGGCACTAATCGGTGCTTTAATCGGCTCATCAAACTCAGCTTCAACTGTTACTTTATCAACCTGACTTAGATGAACGGTTTTTAAAACATCTGCGGCTACCGTTAAATCAACTGTCGGCTCTGTTCCGTACCAAACAGTAGCTTGGGTAATAACTTGGTCTTTTGCAAAAATCTTAAAATTATCAAATTCTCTAAATCCCCAACTCATCAAACGTTGCGCTTCTTCGGAACGCTCTTTGTTACTGGACATACCGCTCATCACTTCAATCAGCCGCCTATCTCCTTTAACTGCCGAGGCATCAAGGCAAAATCCGGCTTCTTCTGTATGACCTGTTTTTAACCCATCGGCACCGGCCATTGTGTAAAGCAATGGATTGCGGTTGCCTTGTGTAATATTGTTGTAACGAAATTCTTTTTCGCTGAAATAATGATACAAATCCGGAAATTCACGAATTATATGTTGCGATAAAACGGCCAGATCTTCCATCGACATCTTATGATCCGGATGCGGCAAACCGGTAGAATTGGCAAAGCTACTATTTCTTAAACCAAGTTCTTTGGCCTTTTTATTCATTAAAATAGCGAAATTTTCTTCAGAACCGGCAATATTTTCGGCCACGACAATGCAAGCATCATTACCGGATTGAATCACAATCCCTTTTATCAAATCTTCTACCGTCACTTCATCGCCAATTGCTAAAAACATCGTTGACCCGCCGGTGGCCGCTCCGCCTTTACGCCACGCATTTTCACTAACAGTGAAAGTATCATCTAAGCGAATACTACCATCTTTGATTTTACTCATCAAAATATAGACAGTCATCAATTTACTCATTGAAGCCGGCGGAACAGCTTCGGTGATATCCTTCGTATATAAATATTCACCGGTATCAAAGTCCATTAAAATCGCATTACGAGCTGTTGTTTCAAATGCATTTGCATTAAAGCAAAAAGCTGTGCTGCTCAACAATAAAACAAGTCCGAATTTACTTAACTTCATCATTATCTCCTTACTTTTTTTCAATTCTGGTATCTTTAATACCATAGTATTTTAATTTTGCTTGTGCCACCGTTGCTTCTTCTTTATAGTTATATGGTCCCATAACAACGCGATACAACGACTTACCGTTAACCGTCACATTCATAATTTGGGCATTACCATATTCTTTAACGCGTACCATTTGCTTGTGTGCTAAATCGTAGCGCGAAAAGGCACCGGCTTGGATGTAATAATATCCTTTAACATATTGCGTATTGCTTGCTGTAGAGCCACTTTTAGCGGCGACATTCGGTGCAGCTGCCGCTGTGCCATAAACCCCAGTATCATGGTGATGTTTTGAGGATTGAGAGGCCATTTGGCCATATGTCCCGTCTTTGATTGCACCATCAGCCGTCGCGGCGGTGCCGTAAGCCACCGGTTTTGTCACTTGAGATGCCGGTTCATAAGAACCTATTTCAACTGTTTTATCACCGGCACTGGCGTATATGGCCGCCATTTTTTGTTCTTCTTTTTTACCGACCTTTTGCCGTTCTTCAGATGATTCATAAAGTGATGCCGCCGGTCGGGCTTTTTCAGCAGCCGCCAATGCTGCCTCTTGGTCAGCAAGCGGTTCATCAAGCATAGCCGCCTTTAAAGCCTTACTCTCTTTGGCTAAAATTTCGACTTTGACTTTTGTCGTCCCTTGTCCCATATAGCCTAATAATTGTGCGCCGTGTTTTGAAAGATCAAGAATACGGTCTTTAACAAATGGTCCACGGTCATTAACGCGCACAATAATCGAGCGACCGTTTTGTAAATTTGTTACTTTAACGATGCAAGGTAAAGGCAATGTGCGATGCGCCGCCGTTAAGGTATTCATATTATAGCGTTCACCATTAGCGGTTCTCTTACCGTTAAAATCTTCGCCATACCACGAAGCCATACCGGTTTCCGAATAGTTGTAATCTTCTTTCGGATAATACCACCGACCGGCGATTTGATATGGATTGCCCACTTTATAAATACCACCATAGTTTTTAATAATTTCAGCTTGCGCTTGCGGTGACAGTCCCGCTAATTCCGGCGTTCCGGTGGCGCATGACGAGAGAGCGGCCATTATTAAAATCAGTAAAAAATGTTTTATATAGTTCAAATGTGTCATCTATTCTATTTTCCTTAACATACCAATGAATGTAACTTTTTTCATATTGCGCAAGTTATTTCATTTTCTTATTCCTATTTCTTCTTTGGTTTCTTGGTTGGTATCACTTTCGCTAAACCGGTTTGAGAATTATAATTTTGAATTTTCTGCAGCAATCGATAATCCGGATAGCCGTCTGCCGGCAATTTGGCCGCTCTCTGCAGCGCTTTAACCGCTTCTCTGGTCTGCGAACCGAGCCTACCATCTTCTTTAATATTTTTGCGAAAATAGCGATTGTAGAATTTTTGAATTTGCAAAATTTCATCACTATTCATGGTATATTGTTGCGCGGCGGTCAATGGCGTCCATTTGCGTTCCGGATGTGCGGCATAATCAGCCAAAATTGCAACAGCCAAAGCATAATTATCGGAATGGTTCCAAATCATAATTCGGTTAAAGTTAGAGGTTACCAAATAAACCGGTCCCTTGCGTCCATCCGGTAGCATAATCGCCGCTTTCAAATCATCGGCATAGGGCAGGGTGTTGCCGGCAAAAGTTTTAACACCCAATTTTTTCCATTCCGCTACCGTTTTATAATTTTTGCGCCCGACTTCTTTATATTCAAAATCCCACGGCAACGACACCCGCATACCCCACGGTTCATCTTTTTTCCAACCTAACTTGGTTAAGTAATTTTCTGCTGAAGCCAAAGCATCCGGAAAAGAATTCCAAATATCCGGCACTTTATCACCGTCAAAATCAACAGCATAATGCTGATAAGTCGATGGCATAAACTGAAAATGCCCCATCGCACCGGCCCATGAACCACGGATTTTTTCGCCTTTAAGCTGATGCGTTTCCATAATTTTCAGTACATTATACAATTCATTTTTGAAGAAATCAGCGCGGCGATTTTTATAGCTTAAGTTAGTTAAACTATCAATCAGATTATGTTTGCCTTTGTTTTGCCCGAAATTGGTTTCCACACCCCAAAATGCCACCATATAGTTCAGCGGCACATTATATTGTTCTTCGACGTTTTTATACTTTTTCAGAAGATTTTTATATTGTTTGCGCGCTGCATTGACTCTTTCTTTATTAACCAGTCGATTAACATAAGCGCACGTTGTCAGCACAAATTCGGTTTGTTTTTTATCATATTGCACCACTTTAGGCGCCGGATGATAATAATTTTTTCCCTTATAGGCTTCATCTAAA
>ONQU01000072.1 GCA_900320035.1 uncultured Rhodospirillaceae bacterium
CTTTGTGCTGTTTTTGGTCGGGCATGTGACTAAACAAGGTGAAATCGCCGGACCGCGCGTCTTAGAGCATATGGTCGATACGGTGCTTTATTTTGAGGGTGAGCGCGGACACCATTTCCGCATTTTACGGGCGGTCAAAAATCGCTATGGTGCAACCGATGAAATTGGCGTGTTTGAAATGATGGATAAGGGATTGGTTGAAGTTGAAAATCCATCAGCCTTATTTTTAGCAGAACGCCAAGGTAATATTTCCGGTTCATGCGTTTTTGCCGGTATCGAGGGTTCTCGTCCGGTTTTGGTAGAAATACAGGCATTAGTTAGTTCAAGTGGCTATTCAACACCGCGGCGCGCAGTTGTGGGATGGGATTCTAATCGCTTGTCAATGATTTTAGCGGTTTTGGAAGCTCGTTGCGGTATGAATTTTAGCGCTCACGATGTCTATTTAAATATTGCCGGCGGCCTCAAAATAAGTGAGCCAGCGGCTGATTTAGCGGTGGCAATGGCGGTCATTTCTTCTTTAACCAATAAACCACTACCGGCTGACATGGTGGTGTTTGGTGAAATAGGACTATCCGGCGAAATTCGAACGGTAACACAGGTCAATGCGCGGTTAAAAGAAGCACAGAAATTAGGCTTTGTCAGCGCTATCATTCCACCGGAATTTGGTAAGGATAAAAAAGAAAAAGGGTTGAAAAATTACGATTTATCATGCTATGAAATAGGTCATGTACAGCGCTTGATAAATTGGTTTAATTAGGAGCAAAAACAATGGAACAATTAAATAATTTAGATGTTGTGTTTTTAATTATTGTCGGCATTTCTGCCTTGGTTGGTATTGCCCGTGGTATGACAAAGGAATTACTATCGATTGCCGGTTGGGTATTAGCAGCTGTTGCCGTATTTTATCTGGTACCTGTGGTCGAACCGATAGTGCAAAAATATATAGCCTCCAAGCTGTTGGCAGATTTAACCGCTGGCTTGGCAATTTTAATTGTCTTTTGCATTTTTTGGATTTTAACGGCTGACCGCTTAGGTTCAGTGGTGCGTTCAAGTCGCCTAAGCGCCTTAGACCGTATCTTGGGTTTTGTTTTCGGTGCGGCACGTGGCGTTTTAATCGTTATTTTAGTTGCCTTGTTAATCAGCTCAATTATTCCGGAGGAGTCAAAGAACGGCATGTTTAAGGATTCGCAATATTTTCAATTGGCAAGCAACAGTGCTGAACCATTAAAGAAACTTATCCCAAGCGACTGGGTTGAACAGGTAAAGGCAAAGACGGAATCTCTAGTTGCGGTTAAAGGTGATGAAACAAAATCGCAAGATCAAAATATAGCTGAAGATAAGGCTAAAGCTAAAAATGATAAGCCGGAGAAAAAAACGGGCATTGTCGAAAAAATTAAACAAGCGGCTGAAGCGGTTGATAATTTGAAAACGTTGCAAAAAGACGGTGAAGAATTGTTTAATGAGTTGGCACAACCGAAAACCGCCGCTGATTCTGATGAAACTGATGACTTATCATCAGATTTGGATAAGCTGCTTGATGTTTTGGAAGATCGCATGGTTTCAACCGATGAAAAAACACCGGAATTGAAGTCGGAAACGCAGGAAATTATGGAAAACGTCAAAGATAAAGTCGGAGATGCTAAAGAATAGGTGTAAGATGGTAAAAGCAGAGGCAAAATTAGGAATTATTGCCGGCGGCGGTGTGCTTCCCAAGCTGTTGATTGAGCATTGCCAAGCAACAGGGCGAGATTATTTTGTTATCGCTGTTGAAAATAATGCCGATAAGGCCATTTTTTCACCTGATATACCGCACCAGTGGATACGTATTGGTCAGGCCGGCACCGGCTTGAAGGCTTTACAACAAGAAAAAGTTTCAGAAATTGTAATGATTGGCACCATTCATCGGCCAAGTTTTGCCGATTTAATGCCGGATTTACGCACAACGGCGTTTTTCGCTAAAATTGGCCTGAAATCACTTGGTGATGATGGTATTTTACGTGCGGTTGTGGCAGAAATCGAAGGTGAGGGAATGCGCGTGGTCGGAATCCAAAATGTGATGCCTGAACTTTTAGTAAAAAATGGAGTTTTAACCAAAGTAAAGCCTGATAAACAAGCTTTAGCTGATATTGAACGAGGTACAGCCGCAGCTTTAGCTTTGGGGCGGTTAGATATTGGTCAGTCAGTTGTCGTGCAACAGGGTTTGGTGCTCGGTGTTGAAGGCATTGAGGGTACCGATGAGCTGATTAAACGTTGCGGCACCTATCAGCGTAAAGGTGTTGGCGGCGTGCTTGTTAAATTACGCAAACCTCAACAAGATATGCGTATTGACTTACCAACCATCGGTCCGCGCACAATTGAAAATTTACATGCTGCCGGTATGCGTGGCGTAGCGATTCATACCGGTAATGCTTTGATTGTTGATGAAGAAAAGGTCATTAACCTAGCTGATAAATATAAAATGTTTGTGGTTGGCATTACGCCTAAGGAGAGCTGAATATGAAATATTATCTGATAGCCGGTGAACCATCGGGCGATGCTTTAGGTGCACGCTTAATGCAGGCCATTCGTAAGCAAGATTTAGCCGCACAATTTTATGGTATTGGTGGCGATAGTATGCAAGAACAAGGGTTAACGTCGCTGTTTAATATTTCAGAACTGGCGGTCATGGGAATAGCCGAGGTCATTCCCAGTATTCCGAAAATTCTGCGCCGCATTCGAGAAACCATAACGCACATTCAAACAATTGAGCCTGATGTTATAGTAACGATTGACAGTTGGAGTTTTTCCGCTCGCATTCATAAAAAAGTCAGAGCTCTCAAATTGGGGATTCCACAAGTTCACTATGTGGCACCGCAGGTTTGGGCTTGGAAGAAAAAACGCGCACGCACCATGTATAAATATATCGATTTGTTGCTAACGCTGTTTCCTAATGAGCCGCGCTATTTTACCCCGTATCATTTAGATGCCCGGTTTGTCGGCCACCCGGTGATTGAAAGTGCGATTGTTAACGGGCAAAAAGATAAGGGTAAGTTTAAAGATAAATACCATATTAAAGGCAAGTTGATGCTGGTTTTACCGGGGTCGCGACATAATGAAGTGGCACGCCTGTTGCCTGATTTTCTGGCGGTGGTACGGCAAATGCAAAACAAGTATCATGATATAAGCTACGTCATTCCAACCGTGAGTACTGTATCCGAACAGGTTAAGCGTATGGTTGTCGAATCAGGCTTACCAATTCGTGTGGTTGAAGGCGAAACCGAACGACATTTAGCTTTTCAAGACGCCGATGTGGCAATTGCCGCTTCTGGAACAGTGGCTCTGGAATTGGCAATTGTCAACGTGCCGCATATTATTGCCTATAAAGTACCGAAATTAACCGAATGGGTAGCACGGCGTTTTTTGCATATCCAATTTGTTAATTTGAGCAATATTTTGCTTGGACGCGAGATTGTTCCGGAACTTTTACAACAAGATTGTACCCCCGATAACATTCTGCAGTATGTGGAAAGATTTTTAACGCAAAAACAACCATACGAACGTCAAATGGAAGGCTTTGAAAAAGTGCGCCTGCTGTTAGGAATGGGGGAACAAACACCAAGCGATAATGCCGCTGCGGCAATTCTTAAATTAATCAGACATAATGACGATATTTAAACGCATAAAACAAATAATTAGCGACGATTTAGCTGCAGAAAACGGGGTTTGGCTGATATGGTCGCCGTTTTGGTTTGCGTTAGGAATTGCAATTTATTTTGGTTTACCTACGGAGCCGAATGTATGGTTGGTTTTAGGGGTAACAGAATTATGGTTGTTGCTGCTATTTCTGGCACGTTTTCATCAATTGCGTTCGGTTCTGTTGTGCGGATTTTTGGTACTATGCGGCTTTTTGAATATTTATGCGCATACATTGTATCAAACCAAAAGAGTTGCATTTTTACCGCCGACAATGACCTATTTAAACGGCTATGTTCAAGATATTTCATATAATAACAAAGGACGGCAACGCCTACTTTTGCGTGAAGTCAATGATTATGATAATCCTTTAAAAGGACGTTTTCGTATTACCGTGACCAATCCGCACGAGCATTTTGTTGTTGGCGAATGCGTAGAGATGGTGGCAACTGTATTTCCACCGTCACGGATACCGGTAAAAAACGGATTTCAACTGAATCGAAAATATTTCTATGAGCAAATCAGCGCTATCGGCTATGCCAATAGTGAAGTTTTTACCATTAAGTGTCCGGTGCAAAAGTTTAATTTTAAGGCTAAGGTGAATGCTATACGGCAAAAGGTTAGCGAAAAAATTGCGCAAACTTTGCCACCATCTGCGGCCGGTGTAGCCGACGCTCTGTTAATTGGCGAGAAAACTTTGATTTCTCCGCAAATAACCGATAACTATCGTGGTTCCGGTTTAGCGCATTTTCTTTCGGTTTCCGGTTTGCATATGGGGGCAATTGCCACCTTAATTTTCTTTTTAGTCCGTTTAATTTTGGCTTTATTTCCGAGTATTGCCTTACGGTTTGACACTAAGAAGCCGGCTGCAATTGCCGCTATTTTAGGCAGTGCAACATATTTATTGCTCTCCGGTATGGCCATTCCGGCAGAACGCGCCTTTTTGATGACCACCGTGGTGTTGATAGGGGTTTTATTTAATCGGCAGGCAATTTCCATGCGTATGGTCAGTATGGCGGCACTGGTGATTTTATTGTTACAACCACAAGCGCTTATTTCGATTAGTTTTCAAATGTCATTTACTGCGGTGTATGCATTGGTGGCTTTTTATGAAGCGTATGCCGGTAAACTTGCGCATCCGGCACATCGGAAGGGATTTTTTCGCACATGTATCTGGTATTTAGCCGGTATTTTGCTTGGCGATTTAGTCGCTAGTTTGGCAACAACGCCATTGGCAATTTATCATTTTCATCAAGTTGCAATATACACCAGTTTAGGCAATCTGCTTGCCGGACCAATCATCGGTTTATGGCTGATGCCAAATATTTTACTATGCTTGGCAACGTTACCGTTTGCGATAGTATCGTACCCTTTGCAATTGTTGGGATTTGGCATTGATCTATTAAATCGTATAACCGCCACGGTTGCCGCTTTACCCAACAGTTTATATCCGGTATCCTCGTTATCTTTTGGCGGATTTATTGTTATCATAATTGGCGGTTATTGGCTTTGTGTATGGCGGCAAAAATGGCGTTTATGGGGCATAGTACCGATTATGTTTGGTGTTGTTTCAATGTTTTGCGGGCAACAACCGGACGTGGTGATTGCACCACAGGCAAGGGCGATTGCCGCACGTGATGAGGTTGGAAAAATGGTTTTATTAACTAAAAAAACTGATTTGTGGCTTAAAAAAATATGGCATGATAATTTTAATCTACAAAATAAAAATACTGATATAATATATTGTAATAATGAAGGAAAATGTAATTATAATAATTTTTTAGAATTTGATTCTGTCGGTCAGGTTTGGCTACACGGAAAAAAAGTCGATGTATGCAGTGGCGGCTATTATTACGGCGGAAAGAAACCGCATTTTGAACCACTTTGGGACTGTGATGAAAAGCGTTTGTGGACGGTAAAAGAAAATTTGACGGATAAGCGGTAAAAAGTGCTTGCGTTGCCAATTTTTTTAGGTTAAAAGATTTCAAGAAACGATGAATTGCGAGTGTAATTCAATGGTAGAATAGAAGCTTCCCAAGCTTATAACGGGGGTTCGATTCCCCTCACTCGCTCCAAAATAAAAAAACATACCTTGAGGTATGTTTTTTTATTTTAGCAGAAAGCAGAAAGAATCGAAACCCC
>ONQU01000022.1 GCA_900320035.1 uncultured Rhodospirillaceae bacterium
CGTCGCTTATGCTAGCTTGCTTATTAACAAAACTTCGCCGCTTGCGGTAAAAACAACCGGAGCAACGGTTGTTTTTATCCTCGCGCCCTCTGGCGGAACGTGCCAGTTAAAGACTTTTCCTTCGCGTTCTTTATGTCGGTCGCGCACCTTCTCATCCTTTCTCGTGCGCCAAATGTAATAATCCCGCTCGTTTTTCTTAAGGTCATCGCGCAAAATTGCCGTTATTTTCGGATTCGGCGCATCTTCGCTTGCCACGTCAATTTCCTTAAAATCGGCAAACCTATCCGTCCCGCGCGGGTCTAAATAATAATATTCGCTCTGCCCCTCTTGGCGATGACTGCGCTTCACCGGCTTTAAACCGTGAAAAATCTTATTTATAAGACTAATCGTCTGCGTCTAAAAATTTCTTTTCCAACTTTCGCTTTTTAACCTAATCTTATCTTTTGATGATTATATTTAAAGCCAAACAACAAGGAGAAGCGCCATGCTATACATTATTTGCGGTTTTATTTTCGGATTTTCTATCCCATATTTGGCACGTCGCATCGGCAAGCTGATTCCGGCGGCAACCGGCTATATTTGGTTGCGTATTTTTATACCGTCGCGCACCCTACCATGGGCAAAACTTAAAACCAATGAACACTATATGGATTTATTCAAACGCTACATTATGCGTAGCATCGGTTGGGCTATTTTTACCGCCGCCACCACCATTTTATTTGTGCTTAATTTTGATACAATGTTCACTTGGTGGTATATCGCTTTTTTATGGATTTTACTGCTATTGGTAGAAATTGATAAGCGTTTTATGTTATTACCGGATATGTTAACTTTGCCGCTGTTGTTGCTTGGTTTTGTTTATGCCGCACAACAAGGTTTTTGGCTGGCAATGCCGGAACCGCACTATATGCCGTATGCACTCAATAGCGCTCTGGGCGCCATTAGTGGTTATATATTACCGCTACTGGCAAGTCTGTTCATTATTTGGAAGCATCCCGAGGCTTTCGGTGATGGTGATTTAAAGCTTTTAGCCGCTATTGGTGCTTGGGTCGGTTTTATCGCTGTGCCGTATATTTTGCTCGGTGCTTGTGCTTTATTTGCCGCTGGTTGGCTTATCAATCACCGCCGCATAGGGCCTTTCGGACCAGCAATTATTTACGCCACGTTAATCTATGTTATTTTGTTTTTCGCCGGCCTGTAAATGCAATTTTAATATAAATTTATTTCTTATATTGATATAATAAAAAACATTATAAGGTGACACAAAAAAAGAAGAACCGTCTGACCGTTAGCTTTCAATATTCGTCTGAACCGCTTATGTTAAAGTGGGTGCCATGTAACCGAACCACGATTCGGACAGAGACAGCTCCCTAAAATGTAGTGTTGGCTCAGGAGATACGCGGCTCCAACGCATCAGACAGTCCCCCTCTTTACATAGTTCATTGTACAATATTTTACAACTCTACGCAAGGATTATTTTCTTATGTGTTTGCTTATTATAAGCTTCTCGCAGAATCACTACGAAACGTTGAACTGACATTGCTTCTACTCGGTGTCGCCACAGAATTATTTTGTGCTTCCGCCGCTTGAAGCGCCACTTCAGCTTCCACTTTCCTCGTATAGTCACCAATACCTAGTGAAACTTGACCATCTTTCGGTAAACCGATTTCATCAACACCCAACGCTACCAAATTATCCGAGTTAATGGCATCAACACTCTTTTTAGCCTCATTAAAGATATTACGAACCAAAATTGCCGGTAACGCACGTGCACCTAAAACTTTAACATCTTTCAAACGGTTATTGTCAAGTACCTTGTATATTTCTTTTTCTGCGGCCTCGGTATGCGCTGGTAATAAAATTTTATAAATCTGCACAAGTTGTTCCGGTGTAATTTTAGAAATATTATTAAGACCTAAACCTAACAATTTTTGTTTTTGTTCCGGCGTCACAAACACTTGTTTTCTGTTTTGTTCTTGTGGATTAGCGGTATTAATAATTTCCTCAATACTTCCGCAACGTAAATTATTGATACTCCCACAACGTAAAATTTCCTGATACACATCAAATACCTGACGAAATGCACGATAAGCCGCCACTTTATTGATTGCGCCCCTATCTTGATCACCAGCAATTAAAGTTTTATTTATCAAACTTTTTAAGCCACGAGCATAACCATTAGTAAAGCCGCGGTAACGATAAGTATTGATTAAACCGTCAATATAGTCGGCTTCATCGCTTCCTGGGGTTTTGCCCTTATTGGCATTATTTTCCTGCATCTGCAAAGCAATACGATATTTAAATTCAATCAACTTATCTGATGGCAAATGCTTCTCTTTAGCAGCCTTAATCATACTTTCAGCCTTATCGACATCGATACCCATACCCTTGTAAACAATGCCTTTTTCAGCCAAAGCTTTGCGCCATAATCCTTTTTCATCATCCGGTAAACCAATTGGAAAATTAATGTGGGTAATACCCATATCTGCAAACTTGCCGACCATAGCATTAACCAAAGCGTCAATTTTTGCACCATTGTTGCGGCGGTAAGTAAAGCTCAGACTACCATCATCTTCAACGGTTACAAACAGCTTGTAAGCATATGTATATTGTGCAACGTTTGTCTTCGGATCGCGTCGGCCATCATCTTGATTGGCTCCCGGCTTATCATAAACAACATATTCGGTCCAATTTGAATGCCATATACCTTTTTTGAAGTAAGTTACATTACGTACTTTATCAAGCCCTTCACCCCCCAGCATTTCTTCCATTTTTTGCTCAACTTCAGCTAAGGTCCACTTTTTAGCAGATTGCGTTGCTATCGGTGTAGTCGGAGCCGGAGGTATTGATCCCGGTGCAATCGCAGCATCTGCTGTCGGCGTGGTCGGAGCAGTTGCAACACCGGAATGTTCCATTGCCGGTGTACTTCTCTTATTTGTTTCCGCAAACTCTTGACTCGCGGTTCCAAAACGTGTTGCCGGCACTTCATCAAGCGAATGAACATCGACCTTTGTCTTTTCTTCCGGATTTTTAGCCGCATATTCCTCAATTTCTTGCCGCTTTTTATCTTGCGCTTCCCGTTCTTTTTGCCAATTTGTAATATGTTCGGCTTCAATTTCTTTTTTTACTTCGGCAAACTCTTTTTGAACTTTTGCTTCCAATTGTTTTTCTTTTTCGCGCTCTTTAATTTTATCTTGTGCCGCCTCATAAAAAGCATTTTCATCAACTTTGCCGTCAAAAGTCATCGGAAGATGCATATCAAAAGTTGAAAAACCATATTTTTCGCAAAATTCGATAATTTTTCTGATTTTTGATTTATTACCTTCGGCAATTTCGGGATTATCCAGATCAAGCGGCTCATCTTCCTTCGGTGCTAAAACAATACGCATTTGTGTGCGTGCATCATTACGATCCGACGGCTCCATGATAATATTAAACGGTAATCCGTTACCTGTATCAACATGTAGAGCAAAATATGCAAACGGTTGACTGTCAGTTACCACTTCTTGATAAAATTGCCCCTCCGGCTTCAAGCGCCGCGGATCCATTTCTTCGGTATAAGGAATAAACTCTATTTTTGCGTCATCTCCGCGCTTATATGCTTCTTCTTTAATGCGATAAGCTTGAGCAAAAGATTCGGCATATGGTTCTTGTTGCAACCAATGTTGCGCAAATTCATTTAAGTAGCTGTCAGCTGTAACGGCTGGATTATGTTGTGCATTGTTTTCTTCTGCTATTTGCGCATGCATCTTCTCACTTGCAAGTTCAACGTGGTTTTGCATTTTTTTCAGTTGCAATAATCTTTTGGCATCTGTTTCATTTTCAATTTGTCGTGCAATTTCCGCCAAATAAGCATCAGTTTCGGCAAACATTCTTTGGTTAAATCCCCAAACATCTTGTCGCTCTATTTCTTCCGGATTACACAACTTTTTGCGTAATGTTTCGACGGAATACTCATCTTGAGTTGCTTCGATATTGATATATTCAAACAAATTTAATGCCATTGCTAAGCTCCTTTATTTTCATTTGTTGCGAACAATCTAACATATTTTTTTGCAAAGCGCAACTATTTTTCCGACAAAAATTTTAAAAATATACCCATATTGATTGGTTACACTCAAATACTTTGGTTTAAAAAATAACCCCCATCGAATACCCGATAGGAGTTATAATCTTTAAAAGCGCATCTTTTCTATTTGAACAAGCCGCTCACGCCGTCAGTTAACCCTTTTACGCCATCGCCAACTCCGTTCACCACCTTACCTGCACCTTGAGTCGCTGTAGAAACAACACCTGCAGCCGTATTCATCGCGGCGTCTTTAACGCCATTAGCACCATTTAAAATACTGCTCAAATCAGTTTTTGCCACAACATTGGTGGTCGTCTTTAAAATTTCTTGCAATATGCGAGCCAAACCATCTTCTATGGTAATACCTTGCTTTTCCGTACCCAAATTATTGATGGTAATCGTCGGCAAATTCACACTCAAAGATTGCGAAACACCGAGCATATTAGCAGCAACAGTAGCCACACCGTCGGCAACTACCACTTTTTTAATAGCCACATTATAAGTAATTTCATCTGCTTTTTTGGGAGCTTCCGGTTTTGCTTTGTTGGCAGCAGTATTTTTTTGGATACTCGCCAAAATATCTGTAGCATTAGTACGATGCAAATTCATCAGTTCATAAGCAACTTCCGGTTTATTAACGCGTATTTCGTTAATAACGACGGTTTTGGTTTTAGATCCGCTGTTTTGTGCTAATTCTTTAGCCAATTTCTTAACCGAATCAACATCAACCGCAACAGCCACATCACCAAGTTTTATAATATTATCTTGGCTATAACCCGGCCAATTGGCAACAGTAATATTGCCCACACTACCTTGACCGCTGAGCAAAGATAAGTTAATGTGACCAATGTTAACATCAGTACCGACAACATGCGTGCCATGTTGATGCACTAATTGCCGCACAATACCTTGCCAATTGTAATAGTTATAAAAATAATAACCGGCACCGATAATAGCCACAATCAACAATAAAACCAATTCTATTATCCATTTAACGGTTTTCTTCAACCAATTACTCTTTTTCGTTGTCATTTAGTTTCTCCTTAAAAAAATATCTGTCCGTCAGTATGGCGTAAAATTTCATTATTGTAAATGCCGTTGCGCGTTAAATTTAGATTTTGGGGGATATTTTTTTATTAAGACATGCCAATTTTTTGATATATGATCTTTTTTATACTTGACAGCATCAGAAAAATGTATTACAAGTGCAAAAAATTGATTATCGCGGGGTAGAGCAGTCTGGTAGCTCGTCAGGCTCATAACCTGAAGGTCGTCGGTTCAAATCCTTCCCCCGCAACCAATAAAATCAAGGGTTTCAGAATTTCTGAAGCCCTTTAATTTTTTCCGGTGCCTCACTGGTGCCTCAAATTTTGGCTTAAAAAAGGCACCGATTTCAAAAACGAACCGGTGCCTAAAATTCCATGATTTCTCCTGTAAATGCAAAAAATGTTAAAGAAACGATATTCTTTCGTATTTAAGACAACTATTTGATTCCGATATCTTTCGCATATTTTTGATATCCGGACAAAGCATCGTCGGTTTGTTCTGCCATTTCACGCACTTTGGCGGCATCAAATCCGAACGGTGCGGCAACTTTGATGAAATCTTCCGTGGTGATATCTTTTCCTTTGCCGTTAACCATTGATGTTTGC
>ONQU01000070.1 GCA_900320035.1 uncultured Rhodospirillaceae bacterium
ATATAAGTAAATTCCTCTTCAGCGCTATAATCAAATCTTGCCCATGGCAACCAACGGTGCAAATTTTCAATTGATACCATCACCGCACGATGAACTTCTTCAGCTAAAGCAAAAGCCGGAACCGGTCGTTCCAAAATAAGCCTTTCGGTTTCAATTTTTTCCGGTAACATCATGTTCATTCTCCACTTGCATATAGTTTTAAGGTTAAAATAAGTATTTCAACAATAGTCAATACTTTATTTTCAGCTACCAACTAATCCATTTCCGCTAAGCGCTCAGCCTGATCTTCCATCACCAGTGCATCAATGATTTCGCCTAAAGCCTCACCGGCGACGACTTCGTCAAGTTTATACAACGTTAAATTGATTCGGTGATCGGTTACCCGACCTTGCGGATAATTATAGGTACGAATACGCTCACTACGATCACCGCTACCAACCTGCAGTTTACGCTTTTCCGAATAGCTGGCATCGATAGCTTCCTTTTGGCTGTCGTATAATTTTGCCCGCAGGTGATTCATAGCTTTTTCTTTGTTTTTAAATTGCGAACGATCATCTTGGCATTGTACGACAATACCGGTTGGAATATGAGTAATACGCACAGCCGATTCCGTGCGATTAACGTGTTGGCCACCGGCACCAGAAGCTCGATATACATCAATCTTTAAATCTGCGGGATTGATATACATATCAACTTCTTCAATTTCCGGCAAAACCGCCACGGTGGCTGCCGAAGTATGAACGCGTCCCTGCGATTCGGTAACCGGTACCCGTTGTACGCGATGTGCGCCGGATTCAAACTTTAATTTAGCAAACACATCTTTACCGGTAATTTTTGCCGAAGCTTCCTTATAGCCGCCAATACCATTTTCATTAGCATCAAGCATTTCAAAGCGCCACCCTTGTTTTTGCGCATAGCGCTGATACATTTCAAACAACACCGCCGCAAACAACGCCGCTTCATCACCGCCGGTACCGGCACGCACCTCTAAAATGGCATTTTTTTCATCGTCAGCATCCTTCGGCAACAATAAAATGCGGATTCCCTTTTCTAACTCCGGTAATTTTTCCTTAGCTTCATAATATTCGGCTTCAGCCATATCGCGCATTTCTTTATCAAGTTCGGCATCAGCCATCATTGCCTCGTCATCGCGCATGGTTTGCACGGTATGATTATAGTTTTGGATAGCCGCCACCACCGGTTCTAAAACCGCTAACTCTTTGTTCAGTTTTACCAATTCATCAGAAGCAATGTTTGAGGTCAGCAGAGCTTGCACTTCTTCATAGCGATTCACAACATTGGCTAATTTTTCTTCAAAATTCATGCTTGCAATTCCTTTATTAAATCAGCGAGTGCTACTGTCTTTTGTTCACCGCTGTCCAAATCTTTTAGTGTAGCCGTATTGGTGGCAACTTCATCAGAACCTAAAATGACTGCTTGCGCAGCATTGACTTTGTTAGCTTTCATCAGACGTTTTTTCATATTTCCGCTGTAACTTTGCTCAACACTAAAACCGGCCAACCGCAATTGATGAGCAATTTGCAGAGCTGTTTCTTGCGTATCTTCCCCTACCGGAATAACGGCAATCGGCCGAGGTAAAGCTGTATCTTCTTGTAAAAGCATAGATAAACGTTCCACGCCACAAGCCCAACCGATACCGGCTACATCGCCACCGCCCATTTGCGCCACTAAACCATTGTAACGACCACCGGCTAAAACCGTGCCTTGGGCACCGAGTTTATCAGTTGTCAGTTCAAAAACCGTGTGCGAATAATAATCAAGTCCCCGCACTAAACGGTCATTAACGCGATATTTAATGTCTAGTAAATCAAGGCCTTTAAGCACTGCGGCAAAAAACTGCCGTGAATTTTCATTCAGGCTATCCGCATAGCGTGGTGCATTGGCAATAACCGTTTTATCACAATCTTCCTTAGAATCTAAAATCCGCAATGGATTACGGGTTAAGCGATTCTTGCTGTCTTCCGAGAGTTCATCAATGTGTTGCGTTAGATAAGCCACCAGTTTTTCGCGGTAAGTATCGCGACTTTCCGCATCACCGAGTGAATTAATTTCAACCGTTATTTGCCCGCTTAAACCGAGTTTTTGCAAAAACTCATACGCCATAGCAATCACTTCAATATCGGCTTGTGGTGTTTCTACCCCCAAAAGTTCAACCCCAAATTGGGTAAACTGACGTTGGCGACCTTTTTGTGGTCTTTCATAACGAAACATCGGACCGTGATAGTAAAATTTTACCGGCAGATTTTGTTGCATACCATTCGCAACAAATGCACGTACCACACCTGCTGTACCTTCCGGCCGCAATGTCAAACTTTCGCCACCTTTATCTTCAAAGCAATACATTTCTTTAGTGACAATATCTGAAGTATCGCCCAAATTGCGGGCAAAAACTTCCGTAAATTCAAAAATTGGCGTTTCGATTTCTTCAAAGCCATATTTCTCAACGACGCTTTCACCGGTGGCGATAACCTTTTTCATCTTTCTTTTGGCGTCACCAAACAAATCGTAGGTGCCGCGCACACTTTGAACTTTTTCCATTTTCTTACCTAGTTTTCTTTTTTTAGTAATTTATTTAGTGTCACATTTTTATTTTGCCGAGCCGACAGAATTTTAACTTCTTGACCGTCAACATAAAATTTTACATTATAATGGCGACCGGCGGTCACAGTTGTATGTTCGGCATCTTCGATGGTATATTCAAAACCTTTTTGCAAAGTTTTACTTAGAACTGTTTTGCCATTGACCCTTAGCTCTACCCACGAAGGGCCAACGACCACCATTTTAATTTCCGGTGCTTTATTTTCAGCCACAGCGGCACCATCAGTCTGCTCCAACTCGGTAGCGGCATCATCAGATTGCTCTGCTGAGGCTATTTTAGCTATTTCTTCGGTTAGTGTCAAACCATCTACTTCTGTTTCATAAAGTTGTGTTTCATTATTCACTGGCACTTCTGCAATATTTTTCGGCGCCACAAAATTTGTTGTATCTATAATCAGCGGTTGCGGAATATCCGTAACATTTTCACTATTTTCAAACGGTTCAACCGTTTCATTTTCGCGATACAGCGGCCATTCAAACCATGCATACGCTATCGCTGCCAAACCAATAAAACCCCATATAATATGATAGATTTTAGGCTTGGATGTATTTGACTTTTTTTCCGTAATTTGCTTATTCTGTTCTGTGACACCATATACAGTTTGCTTATATGAAGAAACAATACGCTCACCATTTAAGCCTAAATATTCGGCATAGCTACGAATAAAACCGATTCCATAAGGTGGCTCGGGAATATTTTTCAAATCCATATTTTCGATAGCTTCTAAATAGGAGGTACGAATGCATAATTCTTCCCCTATTATCCGCAAGTTTTTCCCTTGTCTAATACGTGCATTACGCAAAATTTCACCCACAGTCTGCACGCCATCTTCGTCATTTATATTCTCTTGCACTTTTTCTCTCCTTAATTTGCAGTGCTTATAACATAGTTTTTAATCAATTGCAATAGTGTGATCATAAGCATACGCGGTTAATTGGGGCCGCAAACTACTTTTCGGTGATTTCAAAAGGCTCTTAATGTAGTCAGCCACATCTTCATAACGCATACTCATCACCATTTTTTTGATATTAGCATATGCAGCGCCGGAAACTGATAAATTCTGATAGCCGAGACCAATTAAACACATAGCCTCTAAAGGATTTCCAGCCATTTCACCGCACACTGAACAATATACCTTATACTGATTTGCTTTATCGATAATTTTTTTCAACAGCTTTAAAAATGGCGCCGAAAGCACATCATATCGTCCGGTTAACCGCGGATTACCGCGATCACATGCATATACAAATTGGTATAAATCATTAGTACCGACCGAAACAAAATCAACCTCTTGCAAAATTTCATCGAGCTGAAAGAGAATTGATGGTACTTCAATCATAATACCGGTCTTAACGCTTTTAGCCGTTGGCTTGCCACGTTGCTTTTCGCGTTCATATTCCAACTGTAAGGTTTCTTTAGCATCTAAAAACTCTTGAACAGTTGAAATCATCGGAAACATCACATACAATTCTTTGCCTGCTGCCGCGCGTAACATAGCGCGAATCTGTTGCCGCAAAATCGCGCGACGATCGAGTGTAATGCGAATAGCGCGCCAACCAATTGCCGGATTATCCTCTTTAATTTCGCCCCAATACGGTAAAAATTTATCGGAACCGACATCTAAACTGCGAAAGATAATACGTTTGTTGCCCATTGCCTCAAATAATTTTTTGTACTGCCGCTCCTGACTTTCAACATCAGGCATTTTATCGGATGTCATAAACGTAATCTCCGTTCGATATAAACCTATGCCATCGCAATTACTCGGTGCAATGTAATTATAATCCACATCCAAACCATAATTTAATGATATATTTATCTTGACGTTATCTAAAGTTTTGGTGGCTTTTTTGCTCAGCTTTTCTAAATCGGCAAATACTTTTTTCAAACTGACGGATTTTTTCTGATATTCGGCAACTAAATGGTCAGACGGATAAATATAAACCAACGCTTCCTGCCCGTTAACGGCGATTGTTTCACCGACTTTTATTTCTTTAACAATACCATGGATTTTTGCCACCACCGGAATATTCAAAGCCTTAGCAACAATCACCACATGCATGGTTGGCGTACAATCTTCAATTATCAATCCGCGCACATGTTCATAATTATAATCCATTAAATCGGCCG
>ONQU01000141.1 GCA_900320035.1 uncultured Rhodospirillaceae bacterium
AAATATAGTATTTTATTATCAAAAAATAAGAAAATAATTTACATTAAGTAACCTAAGTGGTATAAAAATTATCAGAATACACCGGTGGGCAGCCGCACATTTTATGAGTTGGGAAAATCACCGATTGTGAAAAGCATTGAAGAACGAAATGATGATGTTATACAAAATCATCACGTTATGCCGAAACCAAGCATTCACAATGTGGTGATGGGCGCGGTTACCGGCTTTGGCGAAGGTTTAATCGGAGGCGTTAATCGTGCTCTAGATAATGCAACATATGGTTTATATGGAGGAACTATTGATTCGTTAACCAACGGAGCATATACTAATCAACAAAATCGACTTCAACAACAAGCTGATCAAAATGGTTTAGGCTATGTAAATAAATTAGCCAACAAAGCCATTGATGTTGGTTCTCAAGCGTGGGCTACAAAACGCGTTTGGGATAAATTCCGTTAAAAATAATTGACTTTTACTGAGTGTGTTATAACATACACTCAGTAAAAGTTGGAAAAAAAGACTGTGAAAAAAGAAGAAAATTGGTATCAAGAGTTATATTGTTTTTGGCATGGGATGATTTATGGAACAGATAAATTTCCTTCTATATTTTCATTTAACGGTTTATTAAATTGGCGTTCAGCTTGGTTGACGGCGCTTGTCATTTACTTTGTTGTGCAATGTATCAGTTGGTTAGAAATTCCCCTTATTACCTACATAAGTGGCTTACTTTTCTTCTATTGTGTTTTAGCTTTAGTTCAGAAGAGATGTCGTGATTTTAATAGCGCTGGAACGTTTTGGATTATATACGTAACAATAACGATGATTTTAATAAGTTCAATTTATTTTGTAGATGTATTCAATTCTGAATATATTTATAGAAATATTTGGCGTTTAAGTAATTTTTGTTATGCTTTTTTAGTATTTCCAATGATTATTCCCAGTAAACCTAATCCGGATATGAATTTGCGTAGTCCGCTGTTAAAATATCCATTTTTATATACGGCTATTTGCTGGGTGTTTGCTATTTGTGCCACATTAACGGTTAATCATTATGCCGGTGTGACGATTTTTTAAATTTTTCTTGCAATTTATTTTGATTATTTTAATATAAACAACGTCGGTGAGGGTTTCATCGGCGGAGTATCGTAACTCCTTATATAGTAAAGAACTCCTCTTTAAGGGGAGCCGGTGAATATGTTGAATAAATCGGGCTGACTATATACAGTTACGAACTCCCCTTGCTTCTTTGAGGCAAGGTTTTTGTTTTAAATGTTAACAAAAGTGGAGTTCTGGAAAATGAGTAAAGTATATTTAATGGATAAGGCATCGCTTAAGCAACTGGGGTGTGAATTATGGCGTTTGCGGCGGGAGCATAATTTATTGCTAAAACAAGTTGAGAATCGCACCGGTATTCCGGCAAAGATTATTGAATCGCTGGAATTGGGACGCTTTTTGCAATATGGTTACTATCGCAAATTGGTGGAATTCTACGGAAAAAATATGCGTATTGTGCTGGAGTGAAGCACTAAAACAATCTTTTTTGACGAGAAAGGTTTTGTTTAATCAATTTTAATCTTTTTCATCTATGATAAAATCCAAAGGAGTATTTTTTGCAGCTTGTAAATAGTCAGAGATGCAGGAAATTCCTTGCACACAGTCGATTCTGTGTAATTTGGTGGAAAAAAGAATAAAGAGATAAAAATGAGTAAAAAAATTTTTATATACGGTGTTATTTTAGCTTTGACCGCTTGCAGTTTGTTTGGTTCTTACTATGAACCGGAAACAGTGGGCATCGGTAAAGATGTTAATGAGTTAAAACTTTCACCATGTGCGTGTATGCAAATTGAGATGATTAAGAGCGTACCGGATTGGTTTATGGAAACAATTTAGCGGAGCATTGATTGATGGCAGACCAACTCGGAATAGGTAACACGGAACAAAAATTGATAGGTAACACCCATCAGCCGCAGTTTAAAAGCGCGGCAAATGCTTCGCGTTACGTCAATCGCAATGAAGACAGCATTGTGGTTAATGCCAGTGAAAAGCGTTATTTATGGACGGCACGAGCTTTTGCGGTAGTAACAGCGATTAGTTTGTGTTGCAATTTAATTTTGCTTCTAACAATTTCTAATATATTACCGTTGTATCGGGTTGAACCATATTTATTGACGCTTTCAAATAAGGAAGATCAAGTGTATAGGATTGTGCCGTATACACGCTCAATGGAATCGCAAAAATCAATTACGGAAACATTTGTGCGCGAATATGTGCTGCTACGCACAACTTTATTGTCGGATATTGAAGAAATGCAATCGCGCTGGCAGACTGGCGGTGATTTGCAAGAAATGTCATCAAATTTGGTATATCAGGATTTTTTGAGCAATACCGGCAAGAAGTTAATGCAACGCATGCGTCAAGATGGTTTGACCAGTACGGTGCGGATTTTGACGGTTAATGAAGTTGGTGATTCATTATGGCAAGTTGAATATGTTGTTGACTATTATTTGCCGTCATCATACACACCGCGCACCATAAAATATCGAGCCAGTTTGAAAATTCAGTATCAACCACGCCGTGTACAATATAAAGAACGCTTGAAAAATCCGGTTGGATTTAAGGTAATTTCGTATGGCACAAAACAACTTAAAGAATAAGGAAAATGTCATGAAAACAAGTTTAAAATTTGGGATATTTGCTCTGTTGAGCGTTTTAGCAATAAAGCCGGCAGAGGCGAAGTTGCTTGATGAAGGAACCATGGATCAATACGCAGATCAATCACAAGGTAACTATCAGCCGATGAATTTGAATTATGCCGGTTTCAATTCGCTGGGCATGATTCAAAGCGCATGGCAGGATCCGTTGCAAAATTTAGGTGAAGGGCAAAGCAAACCGGCTTATTCCAAATATTACTGGTCACCGGATTTAGTATTACCGATTCGCTTGCGTGAAGCGATGATGACTTTGGTTAATTTTCCGGAGTGGGAATTGATTGAAAATATTTACATTGGTGATACGAACTCTTTTGATGGGCAAATTTCTGGACCGAATACTTTATTATTGTATCCGCGTGCAGGTACAAATGTCGGTGTGGATAGCAATATCATTGTTTTTGGCCGCTCGGGCAATAAATACGTATTTTATGTCAAGAGCGAAGGTGTAAACACGGAGCGCCTCACAAACTCCATTATAGATATTGATGTCGTCGATGGCGCCGGCGCATCGGGAGGTAGTCCCAGGAGCGGCGTGGGGATATTAGGCAGTTCCGGTTCAGGGCATATCAACGCCAATAATTATTACAACAATGGCAAGAAGTCTGTCGATTCAACCTTTACAAAAAGATTTTTAAAAGAAGATTGGCTAAAAAGTATTCCGCTGGATCCGACTAAGTTTCGCTTTGATATAGAGATATATGTGCCAAATCCGGACGATGTAGTGATTGCGCCGGAGCGTGTGTGGCGCGATGATATTTTCACCTATATTGATTTAGGTGAAAAAGCTCTGAATATGGTACAACGGCCAATTGTGACGCTGATTGTAGAACGGGTAGAAACGCCGGTCGGTTTCAGAACCAAAGGACCAAATAACCGCTTGATTATTGTTGAAGGTGTGGGTGATATGGTGATGCGTAACGGTAAGCGAATGGTATGCTTAAAGTTGCGTCGTTCTGATGATGAGGGAACACAATATGTGACCTATGCCGATGATGGAGATGCTTGGGACGTCGGTCCGAAGATTCCGAATAAGGGCAACGGTCAAAATGGCGCGGCAAATTACGGTTCGGTCGACAGTAAAGGCGGGTTAAATCTCGGTTCCGGTGCCGGTTTTGCTGAATATGGAAGTAATGGTGCTAATGGTGGTGTGAACGGCATGACGGCCGATGGTGTGTGTATGTCAACCGGCTGTGGCGATTTGGATTACAGCAAAATGACGCGCATTGATCGTTCGCATGGCGGGTCGATGCAAAATCCGTATCCGCAATATAAATACGGTAGCGGTTTTGCTGATGAAACAGGCGGCACACTTTCGATTGAATTAGGCACGGATTCCAATGTGAATAACTTGGAAGCCACTTGGAAAGATCTATCGAGTCGTTATTCTTCGTTATTAGGGGGCTATGAGCCGTTTTATTCGGTTGATGCGCCTGCTGATGGACAGGGTAAAGAACTGTTTCACCTGCGTGTAGGGCCGGTGAAAAATATAGATAGTGGCGATTCGCTATGCAGCCAATTAGGGCGCAATGGTGTTTTTTGTAGTGTAATAAGGATGCAATAAAAAATGGCAAAAGAGGCTTTAACTCATTCAGACAGATATGTCCGTAAAACCAATCGAATAATTCTGATTATTGGGATTATTACTCTATGTTTGTTTGTGTTTGGTCTTTTGCTTTTAGCCGCGGATGAGCCGGAAGAAGAACAAAAATATGAAGTTGAAACAACTATTGATGCTGAGACGGATATTGGTGTAACCTCGGAAACATCAAGCGAAACAGAAATAGAGTTTGGAGAAACCGAGGAAGAAGAAAAGCCGATTACCATGACGCCTAATCCAATTAATATAGGACAAGTTGTGGTTGGTCATGAAGCAACAAATGTTCTGACCATAGGTACCAATGGTAAAACGGCAATTCGCGTTGTGTCGGTTGAACTGGAGGATGCACCGTTTGAAGGCTTTAGTTTTAAAACAGATTGCAATGGTAAAGAACTACGCGGTAAAATTACTTGCAATGTATTGATGAACTGGTTGCCGACAGTGGCGGCCAATGTGCAGAATAATTTTAAGATTATATGGCATGAAACACGGCTTTCGGAGAGAGATTCCAAACACGATGAAGTGCCTGTTTTTGGTAATGCCGTAACCAAAGATGATTGTAATTTTTGCGAGAGCGGCTCCGGTAAAAGCGGTGGAATGAATAAAAATGTCAAAGTTGCTTCCGGTAAGCGTCAAGCCATCGGTCCGGATGGAAAAATTATAGGTGTTATCGGTGATGACGGCATTGTTTATGATGAAAACGGCAATGAAATCGGTCGAGTGACGGCTGACGGTTTGGTGGTTGATCGAGACGGCAATATTATTGGCGTGGCGTCAACCGGTAAATTGATTATGGATGACAACGGTAATGTTATCGGTTATGTGGATGCACAAGGAATTGCACATGATGAAGACGGTAATGTAATTGGCAAGATGTTAGCCGATGGTACGGTGGTTGATGATAAAGGTAATGTTGTCGGTAAAGCTTTAGATTACGGTTATGTGTATGACAATGACGGCAATATTATCGGCCGCGTTTTAGAAGATGGTTCAGTTGTCGATTTAGACGGTAATGTTGTCGGTCGTATGAATGAAAATGGTGAAGTTGTCGATTTTAACGGTAATGTTATCGGGCATGTGGCTAAATCTGGTGAGGTTATGTTTGATGAAGATGGTAATGCTATCGGTATCGTTATGCCTAACGGTATGATTGTTAATGAAAATGGCGATATTGTCGGGCGGGTTGATAAAAATGGTAACGCGATTGCGGCACAAAAAATAGGCAAACGCGGGCCGAATATGCAGTTAGCCGTTGATGAAAATGGTAATGTTACCGGATATATTGATGAGAATGGTGTAGTTCGTGATTTTGACGGTAATGTTATAGGTCATGTCGATAAGAACGGCAATGTTATTGACGATAAAGGTAAGGTTATCGGTAAAGCTTCCAATCAATGGGGAGATTTAGCCCTTGATTCCAATGGCAATGTTATTGGTTATATTGATAAAGAGGGTATGGTTAACCGCAATGGTGAGGTAATTGGCTATGTAAATGATAAAGGTGAAGTAATTGGTAACGTTATCAAGGATCAAATTATTGGCAAACTCGGTGCCGGCAGACAGCTTGCTTACGATGCCAATGGTAATATTATCGGCTATGTCGATGAAAAAGGTAATGTTATTGATGCTAATGGTAATGTTGTCGGTAAGGTTGATAAAGATGGTAATGTTGTTGATGCTAAAGGCAATGTTATCGGTAAAGTGGCTGATGGTAAGCGTAGTTTAGCTTACGATGCCAATGGTAATATTATCGGTTATGTCGATGAAAATGGCAATGTTATAGATGCTAAAGGCCAAGTTGTCGGTAAGGTTGATAAAGATGGTAATGTTGTTGATGCTAAAGGCAATGTTATCGGTAAAGTGTCTGATGGTAACCGCCATTTAGCATACGATGCCAATGGTAATATTATCGGTTATGTCGATGAAAATGGCAATGTTATAGATGCTAAAGGCCAAGTTGTCGGTAAAGTTGATAAAGATGGCAATGTAGTTGATGCTAAAGGCAATGTTATTGGTAAAGTGGCTGATGGTAAACGTAGTTTAGCTTACGATGCCAATGGTAATATTATAGGTTATGTCGATGATAATGGCAATGTTATAGATGCTAAAGGCCAAGTTGTCGGTAAAGTTGATAAAGATGGTAATGTTGTTGATGCTAAAGGCAATGTTATCGGTAAAGTGGACAATAGTAAACATAAGTTAGCTTATGATGCCGCCGGTAATGTTATCGGCTATGTTGATGACAGCGGTAACGTTGTTGATTTTAAAGGTAATGTTGTCGGTAAGGTTGATAAAGCCGGCAATATTGTTGATGCCGCCGGTAATGTTATCGGCAAAGTTGCTGATGGTAAACGTAGTTTAGCCTACGATGCCAATGGTAATGTCATCGGCTTAGTTGATGATAATGGTAATGTCGTTGATTTTAAGGGTAATGTTATCGGTAAGGTTGATAAAGCCGGCAATATCATTGATGCCAAAGGTAACGTCATTGGCAAAGTAGCTGACGGTAAACGTAATTTAGCTTATGATGCCAATGGTAATGTTATCGGCTTAGTTGATGATAATGGTAATGTCGTTGATTTTAAGGGTAATGTTATCGGTAAGGTTGATAAAGCCGGCAATATTGTTGATGCCAAGGGTAATGTTATCGGTAAAGTTGCCGACGGTAAACGTAGTTTGGCTTACGATGATAAAGGAAATGTCATCGGTTATGTTGATGACAGCGGTAACGTTGTTGATTTTAAGGGTAATGTTGTCGGTAAAGTTGATAAGGCGGGCAATATCATTGATACTGAAGGTAATGTTATCGGTAAGGTTATAGATGGTGAACGTAATTTAGCTTATGATGCTGCCGGTAATGTTATCGGCTATGTTGATGAAAATGATAATGTTCGTGACTTTGATGGCAATATCATTGGTCATGTTGATGAAAATGGTAATGTTATCAGCAGAAGTTCCGAAATCGGTGCTGTTCTCGGCAGTAAAGGAGCTAAGCTGACTTTAGCCGTTGATACCGATGGTAATATGATTGGTTATATAGATGATAACGGTGATGTTATTGATGCCAATGGTAATATCATCGGTCATGTTGATGAAAACGGCAATATTGTTAATGAAGAAGGTAATGTTATCGGACATCGTGGTCAAACCGTTAATTGGGCTTTGGATGCCAATGGTAATGTGATCGGCTATGTTGATGAAAACGGTGTGGTGCGTGATTTAAAAGATAATGTTATCGGCATAAGCGATAAAAACGGCGTAATTCGTGCTTTAGGCGCAGAGGTCATCGGGCGCACGATTAACAAAAATCTTTTACCGATAACACCGGATGGAAAGGTTTTGGGGACTATTAACAATCGCGGAGAAGTTGTTAATGAACAGCAGGTTGTGGGGAAAATACAGCCGGGCGGACTGGTAACGGACATTTCCGGCAGTAAAGTTTTAGCACGCGGTATTAATGCCGGAATTATTGTTAATTGGGGGTGTGATTACAGTTTGCGTCTTGATAAAGATGGCGTTGTTCGCCGCGACGGCGTTGCTGTTGATGCCAGAATATATGCGGATGGTACGATTTGGTCGACAGAAGGCAACTTTATCGGTACGACAATACGCACCGGCGGGGTTTATGACAACGATTGTCAATATATCGGTCAGGCTGCCGCTGACGGGTATGTGCGTGATCAAAACGGACGAGAAGTTGGTTGTATGAATCCTGATGGAACGGTGCTTGATTTGGAAAAACCGAGAATTAAAGGTCATTTAGTTACCCCAAAAGTAGTTTATTCCGGGGATTGGAAAGAGTTGGGCGTTCTGGAAGAAAATGGTTCATTGCGCTCTAAAACAGGTGATGTTATCGGCTGTATGAATGATAATGGTGAAGTTGTTGATCGTTATCTAGGATATATCGGTACAGTGACTGATGCTGAATATGCTTTTGGATTTGATGGTAAATATTTGGGGCAAATCGATTATAAAGGTCGTGTTAATGTTCCGGGGGCTGTCGGTGCGCACATTATTCTCGGTAAATATGTGGTTGATGATGCGCAGGCTGTTATTGGCTATGCTGCTCCAACGGTAAATGTTTTATATGATTCGACAGGGCAAAAACTCGGTCATCTTTTCCCGGATGGGCAGATTTATGATGCCATGGGTATTGCTATCGGCAAGATTAACGGCGGTGAAAATGGTATATATAAGGAAAATGCGGCTAAATTCATAACGCCGGCGATGGTTGTGGATATGTCCGGACAAGTGCTGGGAAAAATGGGGTATGATTTAAACGTTGTGGACTTTAAAGGGGTGATTGTCGGGAAAGCTGATGTTAAAGGACAACTGTTTGATACTTCCGGACAACATATTGGCGGTGTGGTAAAGCAAGGCGGTGTGCGTGCCTATAACGGTGTTTATTTGGGGTATGTTATGAAAACCGGTGAAGTTGTCGAGTTGGAAAATATTGAAAGCGGAGATAAAAAATACAGTCGCGGAGAAATAACCGGTAAAGTAATACCGGATGGTCATATTGTTAAAGACAGACGTATTATAGGTGAAGTTTTGCCACAAGATCTAATGGTTGATATTTTAGGTAATTATATCGGTTATTCTAACGATCACGGTTTGGTGATTGGTCTTGATGGAACATATTTGACCGCACTTTTGCCGGGTGGTGTAACAATAAAAAATATTGGTGCTTTGCCGCAAGGATTCGTTATCAACCATACCGGTCAAATAATTGGTTTGGTTTTGCCGACTGGGCAGTTTACAGACAGAAAAGGTTTGGTTAGTGGTCGCGTTTTAGCCGATGGTAATGTTATCAGTACCGAAGGTAAAATAATCGGTGAAGTTGTTGAGGGTGATATTGTTATCGGTAATGATGACAAGGTTAAGGGTAGAGTTAGTTTTGATGGTCAGGTATATCAGTCAGGTGGTGTGATCGGTCGTATTGTAACAGATTCATTAGCGGTTGATTTACAAAACAATATTTTAGGACACGTCTATAATATTGGGCATACGGTGTTATCGGATAGCGGCGAGTTTATCGGCCGTGTGAGTGCAGACGGACGTGTATTGGAAAATGCTAATCGTGAAATGGGCTATATTAAGAGCAACGGCTCATTTGTTGACGTAGATAAAAATGTATCCGGATTTAGTTTACCGGAAGCGGCAAGAAATCGGAGGAACTAGAAGATGAAACGGCTTGCAAAATTTTTAGGACAGATTTTCATTGGATTAGTTTTAGGTGGTTGGTTTTGTGCGGCAGATGCTTCTGAAATTACCGCTATTGATTTTAACGGAAGACCTCTCGGTCAGGTTATTTCGACCGGTATGGTCATTGATGCTGATGGTGATAATATCGGTTATATGACCGCCGATAGTTTGATTATGGATAATGAAAACAATATCATCGGCGGTGTCGTTCCGCAAGGTGTGGCAATGGGGTTGGATAACAGATTGCTCGGAAAAGTTCACGGTGATGGTGTGGTACGCAGTTTGGGTGGTAGTAATTTGGGGCAGGCCTTGCCAAACGGTTTAATTGTTAATGCCAATGCCGATATTATCGGGCAAATTTTATATCCAGGATTGGTATATTCAAATGAAGGACGAACAATCGGGCGTCTGACCGGAGCAGGTAGCTATACTAATTTGGAAGGTCAGGAAATCGGTTTTATTTCAGCCGACGGTTATGCCTACCGCCAAACAGGAGACGGTTATGTTTTAGACGGACGATTGATGTCTGCTAAAATGGTGGTTTCTTTAACCGGACGTTTTATCGGTAGTGTGGCACCTTCCGGTAAGGTGGTTGATTTTACTAATAAAGAAATCGGGGTTATTCATGCCAACGGTTATGTTTATGGTGCCGCAGGCGAGATTATCGGAGGTATTGTCAAAACTTCATATGCTTTTGATTTAAGCGGTAACTATTTAGGGATTGTTTCTTATAACGGGATTTTGAAAGATGGTGAAAAAACGATAGGTTACTACCGACCGGACGGCAACATTGTTAATGAAAAAGACGAAGTTATAGGGTTTTCGGCACCGATGGCCGCTACCGCAACGGATAATCGCGGGCGTTATCTCGGCTATTTATCGATAAACGGTGAAATTATCAGAGGCGATAAGGTGGTCGGTTATTTGGGAGCCAATAAATATATTTATGATGATAACAAGGCAATTATTGGTGAATTGGTTCAAACCGGACCGATTTTTAATGTTTTGGCACAGCTTAAAGGTTTAGCTGCGGCTAATGGTGCAGTTGTTTCATTAGGAGGCAGTAATGCCGGTAAAATGAAAGGTGCGATGGCTTTTGATAGTAATGGGACTCTAATCGGGGCAACCTTGGGAAAAATGATTGCTTTAGATGCAAATAACAGAAGTTTAGGTAGTGTTGAATTTGACGCTTCAATTAAAAATGGTGCCGAAACGCAAAAAATTTCGCCATTTGGGTATTTGCTGAATAGTGAACAAAAGGTTGTCGGTCGCGGTCAGCATCTGGGGGCGATATATGGTTTGGAAGGAAAAATTTATTCTTACATAACGCCTAATGGGACATTATACAAGTCGAACAATGATGCCGTTTTGACTGCTGACGGTGTACTTGTGGAAAAAGAAACGTGGTTAGGAGAGTTGCTACATCCGCTTTATGCTTTAAGTTTACGCGGCCAAAAGCTGGGGTTATTAAATCAAAACAACATTATTTACGACGCGGATAAAGAGGCTTTTTATAAAATAACACCGGGCAACTATGTGGTTACAAGTTCCGCTTCTGTCGGTGATAACTTGTCACCGGTTTACGGCTTTAGTGCCGATAAGCGGATTGCCTTAAGTATCAGCGGTGATTTATTGGGTTATGCCGACGCTGACGGCACGATTCAGGACATAAATGATAACACCATCGGTCAGAGTATTTACAGAGATTACATTATTGATAATAATGGTATTGTTCATGGTCGTCTGATTAATTTTGCCGTGGTTAGTAATGATAAATGTGGTATTATAGGGGCTGTTAACGGTCATGGCGATATCATCAATAATCGCGATGTTTTAATTGGGCATATTTTGCCAAATGGACAGGCCATTTCAGATTCCGGCAGTTATGTAGGATATGCTGTATTTGATAAAGGCCTGATTGATTTTGACGGACACTTTGTCGGAACGGTTAATAACGGTCAGGGTATTGGTGCTTCGGGTTTGGTTTTAGGTTGTGTTAATCGTTTGGGGCAAATTGTTACGGATGATAATAAAATCCGTTATGGATTAATTACGCCGGAACCGGTTATAAATTTTGATAATCAAATTATCGGTCACGTTTTGGCTAATGGTCAAGTTGTTGATCCGAATAATCAAATGTTAGGTTATATGCAGCCGAACGGTAATGTGGTTTCAAAATCTAAGCGAGAATTGGGTAACGTGTTTAAATATGCTGTTGCCTATGATAATAAAAACAATTTTATGGGTATGGTACAAAATTCCGGTCAGATTCTGGACGGCACCGGCCGTGTTGTCGGCAAAGTTAAATTTGACGGTAGTGTTGAATTTGAAGATAAAATTGTCGGTTATGCCTTATATGATTTTTATGTATATGATGAAAATTTTGCTACTTACGGTTATCTAACCAAAGACGGTACGGTATTGAGTATGGTCGGTAGTCGTTTGGGAAAGATGGATAAAGGTTTTGTGATTGATAAGAATAAGCATATTGTGGCACGCGGCAATCGTGATTATATTGTGCGTGATATTAACAATACGGCAATTGGCTATTTAGGGATGGATGGACAAGTTGTTGACTTTGATGGTAATAATATCGGTCAGTTGGAGAGTACCGGTGCAATTATAGGCAATAATAAAGAAGAAATAGCTCATGCTACGCCGTTTCAATATTATATTCCGCAAGATGAGGAACAGCAGCAAGCAACCGAATGGGCTGATGTCGGGCGTATTCAACATAATGAACAAATTAAGCCTAAAGCACCGGATTCGGTTGTAGAAGGCGGTGTTTCATCAGTTGATGGGTATAATCGCCGTGTGGTCGGTATTGCGCTTAGTCCGGATGGCGATATTATCGGTCAAATTTTTGATGATGATAGCGTTAAAGATGATAATGGGAATTTAATTGGTTATCGAACACCTGATGGTATTGTGGTTGATACGAATTATAACCCTATTGGTATAGAAGAAATAAAACGAGAAACTGTAAACAATATGTTTATGCCGGCCAATGCGGTTGGTAACGGTAATCCGTATGGTATTGGTTCACAGCCGTCAAATTTAGGACCGGGCGGTGGTTATGGCCAAGGTGAACGTTACGATCCGGTGCGTGAACAAGCATTAGCACAATTGCAGGCACAAAGACGTGGTGATATTTCCGTTGGTAAAATATCTTCGGGTATCAGTACTTCCAGCTTTACCGGTTACGAAGAAGACGGTTGGCCGGGAACAAGCCGTAATATTTCGAGTTGGCGTGTGGATATGAGCCAGATGATTTTGGAAGACAAACCAATTCCGGCAGTATTGGCTCGTTCGGTTTATGCCTCGGAAGGTTTTAGCGATAACGTACCGATTACCGCCATTGTTGAGCGTAATATTTATGCCGAAGAAGGTCGCAATGTTATTATACCGGCCGGTTCACGCGTTATTGGTCGTTTAGGTGGAGGTGTAACCGGTGGTAACAGTGGCGGTGCGGTTAAAATCGGTATTTCTTGGAAACGGTTAATTCGTCCGGATGGTTCGCAATTTATCTTTTCAAATGCCAATACGGCAGATGCCCAAGGTCGTGCCGGTGCGATTGGTTATTTAGATGAACAATTGCTTAAACGATACACATTGCCGCTCTTAACAACAGCATTGGAAAGTGGTTTGGCTTATGTTATGGCTTCGGGTAAGGGTACAACCAGTTATAATAACGGCAATTCAACTGAAGATGCACGCAGTCAGGCGGCAGAAGAAGCTCGGCAGAACTTCATTAATCAGATGAACAGTATTTTTGAAGAAATATTGCAACGTAAGGCAAATATTCGTTCTGTAACTTATGTTCCGGCCGGCACACGGATTATCATTTTCCCGAACGAGGATATGTGGCTTAATGACGATAAACGGGAAAAAGAAAAAGTAGTTAATCAAAACATAGATACTGTTAAGGCGCCGTTAATAAATAATGGTGGTAGTAGTGCAGGTGCCAGCACAAATGTAACCTATGATGGCAATTATCGAGAAAATGTTCAACCGGTTTCGGCGGCAAATCAACCTCAAAGACGCGGTGGAGGTTTGCTTGACGATACTTCAAGTCAAAACTCTAAAGTTCCGCCGGCAACCATTCAGCAAGCACCGACAACAGCATCAGGTAACTCTGCAGCCCCTGATGATGTGCCGGATTTATTTTAAAAAGGAGGGATAATGAGTAGCGATTTTGCCGTTTTAGAATCAGTTTTACGCCCTCTTTCTTATTGGTACAATCAAGATAATTTGGAGGAAGTAGCTATCAATTGCGCCGGCGAAATTTGGCTTAGAATGCGTGGTAAGCGTGCCTATCCGTGGGTAATGTATAAAGATGAGAAACTTTCTAAGGCATATTTAACTGATTTGCTGTATATCATAGCGAACACCTATGAAATGCCTTTTGATCCGTTGGAAGGTTCGCCGTTTGTATATGCTACGATTCCGGGTGATCATCGTTTTTCGGCAATTTGCGGTCGTAATGTGATGTATGATGAACGTGATTTAACCGGCGGTATAGCGCTGACCATTCGTTTACATAAAGATGATGTGGCATTTGGACTTGAAGATTATGGAATGAAACAAGGACAGGCCTTGCAGAAGCTTAATCCGCTCAAAGACATTAAGATTCCAGACGATGCCTATGAAAGGTTGCTTCTCTATATTAAACGAGGAGAACATATTTTGGTCAGTGGGGCA
This sequence comes from uncultured Rhodospirillaceae bacterium, assembly GCA_900320035.1. GTDB lineage: Bacteria > Pseudomonadota > Alphaproteobacteria > RF32 > CAG-239 > RUG410. Next base: position 14,215 of record ONQU01000141.1, read on the forward strand.
ACCTCAACCGGTAAAACCACATTCTTAAATAATCTCTTGAAAATTTTAGATATTCATAAACGCATAATTACCGTGGAAGATACGCGAGAGTTGATTGTTCCGCATCCGAATCGCGTTCATTTGGTAATGTCTCGTACCAGTCAAACCAATGACATTGACTATTCCGGTATTATCGATTTAGTGGTACGTTTTACGCCTGATGCGATTATCGGTGGCGAAATTTCTACCAGCAACGCCAGCGGTATATGGCAATTGATGGGATCCGGACACGATAACTGTTTTGCCACCATTCACGCCGAAAGTTCACAAGAAGCCTATCTGCAATTTATCAAGCGTATTATGGCTTCTACCAATGGAGCAGTTAATGTGGAACAAACACTTGATGAAATGCGTCGCAAATTACACGTGGTGCAAATTCAACGTCTGGGCAACACGCGTGCCATTACCGAAGTTACTTAGATATAAAAAATTGCGTACGCAGGTTTAGTCCTGTGGTCGCGTCAAGTTTTTAAGTTTTTCCAGTAGTTCTATGTTATGAAGTTGGATAATATCCGGCTCAGCTAAACCTTCTTCAATCTTCTTTTTGACGGACTTTTTATCAAGATTATCAGCATCTTCTTTTAAAACTAAGGCATGTTTCCATTGGAAAACAGCTTCATTTTTACGGCCTCCGAACCAATAGGCATCACCCAAATGGTCACTAATAACAGCATTACCAGAGTTCATATCTGAAGCCTGCTCCAAATATTCTACAGCTTTATCATACAAGCCTAATTTGAAACATGCCCACCCCAAACTATCAATAATATGACCTTCATAAGGCGATTTTTCGTATGCTTCAATAATCATCTGAACAGCTTCGTCCGGATTTTTGCCGCGCGCTAACCATGAATAGCCTAAATAATTTAAAATGCTAGAATCTCGTCCACTTAAATGTAAGGCTTTTAGGAGATTATCTTCAGCTTTGTCTTTTTCGCCGATTTTATCATAAGCGACAGCCAAAGCATAATAGACCGGCCATGACATATTATCGACATTTGGCATAACATTTAAGGCCTTTTGATAAATATCAATAGCTTCACTATGTTTTCCCATATCTGTTGCGATATTACCTAAATCAACCAACAATTGAGCATTATTCGGATAATCATTGAGCAACAGCCGCAATTTCTGTTCCGCCTTATTATATTCTTTTAAGGTGTTTAAATTTTCAATGATTTTCATTTGTGAAATAAAATAAGAACCAGAGTTTTTACTGATTGTTGCATAGTAGCGGTTAGCCTCTTTGAGTAAACCGAGTTCTTCTAAAACATTAGCCAGGGCTAATTTTGAAACTTCATAATCCGGATTTAGAAATGTGGAAGCGGCGATATATGTTTGTGCTATTTGCGTACCGCCACTGGCCGAACGAAAAAGATTGCCGATATTAAACATTGCTTCCGCCAAACCTTTTTGAGGGGTGTTAATGATGGACGGATCATTAGGCATAGTATTGTTAATTTGACGGTCAATGTCGGCCAAGAGGAGGGATAAAACACTATTGTCATGATAGCGCTGAGCTATCTGTAATGCCAAGTCTTTTCGTCCTTGTCGCACATAGAAATTGGTAATGACTTCTAAAATGCGATATGTAACATCGGTAGGATGATTGACGACCAATTGTGAATACAGTTCATCAGCAGCCTGAATTTTTCCCAAATAATCATATATCATTGCACCGTGGAAAATCTTTGTGCTCAACAGTTGCGGATCATTCATCAATTTATTTAGGCTCTTAATAGCTTCTTCTTCATTTTTCTCAGCTGCAAATGCCCATGCATCAAACAGTGGTGCAACAATATTGGTATAGATTTCTTCGGTTAAAGAATCCATTTGAGCTCTTGCTTTTTCATAATCTCCATTTGCGAATTTTTGGATAGCGATAATCAGCGGTGCCATGGTTTTTTTCGTACCGCTGTCAATTTCCTTTTGAGCATAAGGCGCCGCTTGACTGATTTGTCCGAGAGAAGCTAAAATAGCATAGATAAAATGATTGACCTGAGTATTGTCCGCTTCTTTTTGTAAAACGCGCTGATAATATTTGGTGGCAGTAGCAAAATCTTGTCGCATGTGGGCTATTCGGGCAGCCAGATAGGAGCCGTAAATGGAATCTTGATCTGAGACATCAGATAAGGATTGACCGGTGATGTTGTTATCAATCCAGTAAGTTTGCAATGCATTGGAAACATCTTCATTATCTGATGAATTATCCGACAATTTCCACTTAAAAATATCATGGTTGTATGCGCATATTAAAGCGCCAATAAAAATACTTGCCATTAAGGCTTTTATGATAATTTTTTTCATTATATTTTCCTATATTAAAAGCAATTACGCAGTATATTATAAAACACAAATATTATCAATGTGTAAAGACATTTTCTTATGTTGCAAACAAATGTAATTTTTGTTATATATAACAACAGGAAATTAAAATGGAAGACGCTCAACAAATATTAAATTGGTATATTTTGGCCGGTGTTGATGAGTTTTGCGCTGATGTAACGCAAGATTATGTTCATAATAAGGCTGCCAAAACAGCACCTAAAACGGAAAGTTTACCGGCGGCACCGGTTGCAATGCGACCGGCAACTTCGCTTTTGGCTCAGTCGACGGAAGCGGCATATGTTAATGCTCGTAAAATTTGCAGCCAAGCGCAAACGTTGGATGATTTAAAAGTTCTTGTGGAAAATTTTGAAGGTTGCGCACTTAAATTCTCGGCCAACTCAACAGTTTTTGGTTATGGCAATTCGCAAGCTGAGGTTATGATTATCGGTGAGGCACCGGGTGCTGATGAAGATAGGTTGGGTGAGCCATTTGTCGGGCGTAGCGGACATTTGCTCGATAAAATGTTAACAGCAATAAATTTACAGCGTCAAGATTGCTACATTACCAATGTTTTACCTTGGCGGCCGCCGGGAAATCGAACGCCGACAGATGGTGAGGTGGCGGTATGTTTGCCTTTTTTGCAACGACAAATTGAATTGATTAAACCTAAGATTATATTTTTATTGGGGGGAAGTGCCGCTGGGGCTGTCTTAAATATTTCGTCATCTATTTCGCAGTTGCGCGGTCGTATGATTGATTATACAGCTGAAAATGGCTTGGTTATTCCGACTTTATCCAGCTATCATCCGGCTTACCTATTACGAACACCGACGCAGAAGGCCAAAGTTTGGGCAGATTTGTTGCGTTTGCAACGTAAATTAGCAGAAACATAATTTTTTGCAAAAATTTAATAAAAATTAAATAATAAGGCCTTATGCTAGGATTACAGTTTAATAATTTGGAGTAGAGAAAATGAACTTAAATTATAAGAAGATTTTTGCCGGTATGGCTTTGGGATGCTTGGTTGCTACGAGTGTTGTGGCTGCAGAGGCAGATAAGAGTGTTGAGCAAACATCTGATATGGGCGCAATTTTATTCAGAATTGAAAATATTAATCCTATTGCCAATAAAGACGGATTAACCGATCAATGTTCTTTTATGGTGACGGTGTATAACCGTATGAATAAAGGACTAAAGACCGCGGATATTGATATGGAATGGGTAGATAATATTTCCAATAAATATAAGCTTGCAGACAATAAAATCAAAGTTGTTGGTGAACACTCAGCCGAAAAGCATATCAATAAGACAGTAACAATCGACAATATTGCACCACACAGCCAAAAGAGTTTTGCTCAAAAAGTGAAGACCGATAAGTGTTACTTGTTACTTGATAATTTAAAATATAGTGTCAAAACATGCTTTATTGAAGGTAGCACAGTTCAATATAAAGATGGCCAAGCGATAAATGTTGATGATTGTTCCAATAATTTCAATTATATAAATTCAAAAAATCCTGAATACTATAGTGAATTTAAGGATGTTCCGGCCAGTGTTTTAACCAAACAAATTGAAGATGAAAAAGAACGTGAACTCTCAAAAGTGAATGCGACTGTTGATGCAATCATGTCATCATTGGATAAAACATCTAAAGAACTGGAAAGAATTAAATAGGTTGTTTGATGTTAATAAGAGGGGTAAAATTTTGGATTGTTGTTTTAGCGTACATTACGGCTGTATCTTCTGTACAAGCACAGATGTTGGCTAATCCCAAAGGGCCTAAAGCTACGGCGCCGACAACCGAAAGAATTTTTATACCGCAAAATCCGACAAATGATTTGTTATCTCCGGTTGCAAAGAAATTTGATGAGCAGACACAAAAGGCAAATGAAGCAAAAGGGGAACCGCAGGTTTTTCACTTCAAAATTGTCAATGATAAAGTTACGGTAGATGATCCGGATAAACGCAATATTTTGGTTTATTACGATAATTATCGCATTATTCGCAGTTTTGATAAATTGACTAAGTGTAGTATTCGTGTTTATGTTATTAATGATTTAAAAGAGAAAATCACCTCATTAGGCTTTAAATTGCATTGGCCGGATATTTCAACAGCCGTCGAAATGGTGCAGGTTAAACCGGGTGTTAAAACCTATACAGATTTAATGTTGTTAGGTGATGGCTGTTTGCGGTTGGATAAAATACCGACAATAGAGGTCAATCGTTGTCGCGTTAAAGGGATGAGCCAAGACGCATGCGCCGATGCCATTAAATGGATGCCGAGATAGTTTTTTTAATTAAAGAATTGCCGCCCCTGCAGATAGCTGTTTAAGTGGGCGGTAAATTTTTGCTTAAATGCCTCATCGATGCAATATTCATCCAAAATTTGTAACATACCTGTCGTTATACTTAAAATTGAACAAAAATCGATAGCGCATTGATAATTGATATCTTTATACCACGACAGAAAAGAAACAATGCAATCAGCCGGTGTAGCCTTAAAATTACGAGGTATGGTCGTTGAGCCGAAGGCATATTTTTCGGTCATATCGGAAATTTTACCGTCAACCGATAAATCGATGTGTTTTTTTTCCCAGAAAAGCCAACGCATTTTCGGCTCATGAACAATCATGTGCAAATTGGCGATTTTATCGGCATCACGAATTATAAAACATATCCGGCGCACGTCATCTTGCAGAGATTTGTCTTCAATATTTTGATATTCAACATCGCTATATAAATCTTTAATCAAATGTCCATGATGCTTGATAGGTAACCAAATGCGCACATCGTTAAAAAGGTTCGTGCTTTGTAAAAGAATGCTTCCGGCGATCCCATGGTCAAAATTTTTGTATCCTTGTTGTAATAAAGCAATTTCTTGAAAACGGGCAATATCGTGCAACAAAATGGCAGTCTTGACCAACTCAATAAATTCCGGCGACTTATTTTGCAACCATGCAATATGTTTGATTAAGTAATTGCCCGCCCCCATAACTTGCAATGAATGACGATATTTCTCTCGGGCGTAGGCTTCGTAGTCTTCATTTTTG
>ONQU01000048.1 GCA_900320035.1 uncultured Rhodospirillaceae bacterium
GGCAGAGTGGTTTAATGCAGCGGTCTTGAAAACCGTCGAGGGGGCGACCCCTCCCAGAGTTCGAATCTCTGCCTCTCCGCCAATAAAGAAAAGGGTTACCGAAAGGTGCCCTTTTCTTTATTGACGGACAGAAGGATTGGCTTCGCCGCTGCGTCGCCTATCAGCTTTCAGCTGACCGGCATACTTCCGTCTGCCGGCGGCTCCTTGTCGAACCCTGTTTTCTAGGGTTCAAATCCCTTTCCGCCTTATACAACAAAAAGCACCTTGCGGTGCTTTTATGTTGTTGGCGGAGAGATAGGGATTCGAACCCTAGGTACGCGGTAAAACGTACAATTGATTTCGAGTCAACCGCATTCGACCACTCTGCCATCTCTCCGTGCGATTTCTACCTTTCATAACTTATTACCAACAAAAATGCAACACTTTTTTTATTTTTCAATAAATCTTGTTTTTAACTCTCTTTTGTCAGTTATTACACGCCTTATGAAATATTAAAAATCCAGAGCTTTGCGGTAAGTTTCTACCACCACTTCTTGTTCGTCGCGGTCAGCAGCGTTCATTTTACGCAGCTTCAAAATCGTGCGCATGGCCTTCACGTCAAAACCGGCACTTTTTGCTTCCGCAAAAATATCACGAATGTCGCTTTGTAATTCTCTTTTTTCTTCTTCCAAACGCTCAATACGTTCAATCAGCGAGCGCAACCTGTCAGCCGCCACACCGCCAACTTCCACATTAACTTGATTTTCGTCTGCCATTTTTATTCTCCTTATAAAAAATATTAATGCCATGTCTTAACAAAGTTTTTTACATTTGACAAGTGCAAAATTTTATGAGATGCCTATATTTAAACAAACAATTGTTAACTTATGTACTCTAGAATAAAAATGTGTTATCATAATATGGAGAAAAATTATGCCGATAAATACGCATACCAAAATTTTAGCCACGCTTGGACCTTCAACCGCAACGCATACGATGATTGAAAAATTGATACAATCCGGTGCCGATGCATTTCGTTTTAATTTCAGTCACGGCACCCATGAAGAACATGCCGAGCGCTATAAAATTGTGCGCGAACTGGCGGCAAAATATCAGCGCCACTTGACTATTATCGCCGATTTGCAAGGGCCGAAATTACGGGTTGGCACATTTAAAACCGAAAAAGTGCTATTGCAAAAAGGGCAGAAATTTACGCTTGATATGCTTCCGGAAGATGGTGATGAAACTCGTGTGACATTACCGCATAAGGAAATTTTTGCAGTGTTGAAAGAGGGCGACAAGTTGCTTTTAAACGATGGTAATATTGAACTTGAAGTGCTCAAAAATAAAGATTGCGTGGCAGAAACCGTGGTGCGAGTCGGTGGCTATCTTTCCGCGCACAAGGGTGTTAATTTGCCGAATGTCAAACTGCCGATTTCCGCGATTACCGAAAAAGATAAAAAAGATTTAGCCTTTGCGCTCAAATTAGGGGTTGATTGGGTATGTTTGTCTTTTGTGCAAAGCGTGGACGATGTTCGTATGGCACGCAAACTTATCGGTGATAAGGCCTGGATTATTTCCAAACTGGAAAAGCCGAGCGCGGTTGATGAACTCGATTTGGTGGTTCAAGAATCAGATGGTGTGATGGTCGCACGCGGCGATTTGGGCGTGGAATGCCCCATTCAAACCGTGCCGGTGTTACAAAAACGTATTGTCAAAACGTGCCGCAAATATGGTCGGCCGGTGATTGTGGCAACTCAAATGTTGGAGTCGATGATTATCAATCCGACACCAACACGAGCGGAAGTTTCTGATGTAGCAACGGCGGTATTTGATGGTGCCGATGCCGTGATGCTTTCAGCCGAAACCGCAGCCGGCAGCTATCCGGCTGAAGCAGTAGCAATGATGCACCAAATTATTTCAGAAGTGGAAGAAGATGCCTCATATTTTGCGCGTGTGCAAATAGATAAAGATTTATCCGATTGCGACGATATGGCCGATGCTATCACTTATGCAGCCAGCGAAATGAATAATATTTTGCCGAATATTGCGGCGGCCGTTACTTATTCGGCGACCGGTTTTACCACCATGTCAATGGCGCGTGAACGACCAACCTTGCCGATTTTAGCAATTACACTTTCACCGGAAGTTGCCCAACGTTTGGGATTGGTATGGGGTGTGCGCGCATTTGTTAATTCGGAAGTGTTTACCGATATTACCAAATTGCAAACCACAGCGGTGAAAATAGCTAAAACCGCCAAAATCGGTAAAAAAGGCGAATATTTGGTAATCACCGCCGGCTATCCGATCGGCATACCACGTATGACAAACTTGATTTATACGGTCCAGTTGTAAAAATAGAAAATTTGAAAGAAAAAATCCGTTAAAACGGCACTAATCCTTTATTTTTTTAAGCTCTTGAAGAATTTCAGTCTAAAAAATTTCAAGAGTAAAAAGTGATTGACTTAATCATTGGTTTATGATACATTTGGACAAATAATAGAAAACGTAGGAGGCTTATTTGGATTTCACATTTCTAACGGAAGAGCAGATATGGGGCGATGATGCCCTGGACGTCATGAAAC
>ONQU01000122.1 GCA_900320035.1 uncultured Rhodospirillaceae bacterium
GTGCCCTGAAGAAGACTCGAACTTCCACTGCCTGAGGCAACATGCACCTGAAGCATGCGCGTCTACCAATTCCGCCATCAGGGCAAAATCAAATCATAGCGCAAGTTTATATATATTTTTTCCAAACTGTCAACTGTTTTATTTGTTGAGTTACTTATTTTTGCAAAACTCTTGATTGATTGTTTCAGATTTGCAAAAAAAATCCTGCCCATGAAAGCACAGGCAGGAAGTAACAATATAAGTCAAAAACGATATTGATTATTGATGCATCATAATCGGTTGTTGACCAGGGCATATACCGTTAGCACAAACTTCAGCTCTATTATAAGGGCGTGTTTCATATGATGTTGTGGTAAATGTGCGCGGTTCATAAACAGTGCGATATGTTGTGTTTTGGTACACAACCTTGACCGGCGTTCTTACGGTATATTCTTGTGCTGGGCAACCGCAACTAGGAGCTGCCATAGGGCACGGGCAAGCACGAGCCACCGGAGCCGGTGCTACAACAGGTGCCGGAGCAGGACGCTCCTTAACTAATGTATCGCTGCAACCCTCACGGCCGGCATAGCGGTAATTATTGCCTTCGTTAACCTCATCACTGGCGCAAGCCGTCAAGCCCACAGCCAAAGCTAAAACAGATAAATAAAACAAATTTTTCATAAAATCCTCCAGTTAATTTTTGAAAACTTTAGACACATGTTCTGATACTGTGTTAACAGAAAATTAACAGTTTGTTAAGTATTTTTTTTGCGAATCGGAAAAAAAGTGTAAAAAATAAGAAAAAAGATATTAAAATTAATGATTTTATTAGTTTTTTCTTACATAAATTGTCTTTTTACAATGAATTATATGGTGACAATTCGCAAGATATATTATTGTATAACTTATTGAATTGACTTAATTTAAATAATTTAATCCGATTCGTTTTTGCCATCTAATATATAATGTAAGAATTTTCAAAATTAAACGGCTAATGTACATATTTGTTTCTTAAATGTAAATGTTGGTTATATTTAACTTCCTCGCGCGGCGAAAAATCAAAATAAAAATTATCGATATCTTTATTAAATTTTTCTGCTGTTCGGCTTCTTTTTTGTAGTTCAAGCTTATGTTTTAGCGAACTTTTATATTTTTTTCCGGCACCAATACGATTATTACTCATATATGTCGTATCCACAAAAAAAGAACGGCCGTTCAGCGTCACCTTGTTCCAAGCATGACCATTCGCCGGCATTTCCCTTTGATGATAATATTTTTTAATGGTTCTGACATTTTCCAGTACATACCCGTGAACAACTTCAACATGGCGAATATTGGCAATCTCAGCCATGTCGGCAAACAAATTAGCAAAATCTGTACAAATTCCGGCCTTAGCTTTGAGTATATCGTAGTTTACTTTCATTTCTTTGACGTTCACGACACCGTTATCATATTTATAATTGTCATAAGCGATATGTGAAGCAATCCAATAGGCGATAACGCGTAACTTATCGTAATCTGACTTAAATGGTTTAATCAAATATTGGGTCAGCTGATATTTATTGCCGGAAATTCGATCCGGAGCATTAAATGCACGCTGTTCAATGGCTGCAGCTGTGGCATTGAGGTATAAAACTGTTGCGGAATTTTCGGTATATTGCGACCAAGCGGGAGTGGAAAATAAACCATATAAAATCAATAATGCGAAAAATAATCGTCGCATTTAGTTTTCTCCACTGACAGAATGAAAAGGTTGTTTGGCCAAATTTGGTTTTTGAGCCGCCGTAATATAACCATATACAGGTTTTTCGGCTTCATTACGCAAGATATGTCGCTCCATTGATAAAACGCGTAAACCGGCGCTTTTCAAAACTTTTTCAACGTAAGATGGTTGATGCACAAAACGCCCGCTTGGTGTTAAGAAAAAGTCATTATCATTGAAGCTGTTTTCGGAAAAGGTGAAAACAAATAACCCATCTGGTGCCAAAGTGCGCGATACGCGCACGAATGGTTTGGTTAAGTCACCAAAATAAGTCCAAACATCGGCCGCCACGGCAATGTTAAAGAAATATGAGGTGTTTTCCAAATAATGGCAAATGTCATCACATATCAATTGTGAGTATATTTTCTTTTTCGCGGCTTGGGCTATCATATTTTCTGATAAATCAACCCCGATAAGTCCTTTAAATGTCGCAAATTTTTTTATTTTTAAGCCACACAAACCGGTGCCGCAACCTAAATCGACAATATGGTATTTATTCCATAGAAAATGTTTTAAATGATGGCTTAAGACCGTAAATATCAAACTTGGAGCTTGGTAGTCAAGCTCAGACAGTGTTTGTTCAAAATCGGGCGCAAAGGCATTGAATGTTGCCTTAATAAATTCCGCATCAGAATTTTGCAAATTATGACCATCAATAATGGCCATAGCCATATGCTCAACAATTTTATCTTGAGGGAAAAATTTTAGCCATTTAGTGGCAAATTTTTGCGCCAGTTCGGCGCTATGCTCAGAATAGCATTCATAAAGCAAATAGCCGAAGTTGAGCTGCATTGCTGCCGGAGGGGTAGGGTTGTTCTTAATATAACGCCACCCAAAGAGCAGACAATTCTCCCAATCATTGGTAGCGCGATAGGCATCACTGAGCGCATTTAAAACCTCAACACGAGTTTTATCTTGCTCATATGCATTTAAATACATGGAAATAGCTTTTTCATATTTTCCCATGGCGCTGAGAGCATTACCGGCTAAAATGTGTGCCGAAATACTGGAAGGATGTTTATTGAGAGATTTTTTAGCAAACTCAAGTGCCAAAACATATTTGCCCATACAGTAATATGTATTGGCGATGTTAATCATGGCGATATAACTGTTATTGTTATATTCATACATTTTTTGGTAGAATTGTAATGCTGTATCATAGTCAGCATTACAAAAACTGACGTTGGCTAAGTTTTGCCATGCGGCGACATTGTTAGCGTTAATTTTTAGAACTTGATTGGCATAACTTTCTGCTTGTCGATAATCTTTTAATTCGTAGAAAATCGTTGAAAGATTAAGCAAGCCTGCTTCCGAATTTTTGTTCTGCTTGATAGCATCAAAATAAAATTCTACAGCTTTGTCTTTATCACCTAATCCATCGTAACAATTGCCGCAAGCAATTAAATACTTTTCGTTTTTAGGCTTGCCTTGCAATAAAAGCTGGTAAAGCTCTAGTGCTTGTGCATATTCTTTTCTGCCAAATAAAGCTGCCGCTTGACGCTCTAAATTTTCCACATTAACCTCAAAATTTACAAAATTTGCGCCAGTATAACACATTTTTTTATAAAAGAAAAGAAGTTTTACAAAGAAAAAAATAGAAAATCTAAAAAAAACTATTGACGAGAAAAAATAAATAGTGTAATGAACATAGCTGTCTACGGTAGATGGGGTTGTGGCGGAACTGGTAGACGCGCCAGACTCAAAATCTGGTTCCTTCGGGAGTGGGAGTTCGATTCTCCCCGGCCCTACCAAAAAGGGAAA